>CAZVEO010000007.1:0-40881 GCA_964626385.1 uncultured Bacteroidaceae bacterium | reverse complement strand
AACAAAAAATCGGTTTACTGATTATCAATAAGTTACAAATAAAAAGTGTGCACGCATTTGGTCAGGTCAAAAAATGTTCGTAACTTTGTAAGAGAAAAAGATACCTACCACAAAATTAACGATTTTTACCCTTGTAACTACTTGATAATCAGCAAAAACGAATCTTCGTTTAGATTTCTCGAAACGAAGATTCGTCGAAATAAAACGAAGATTCATTTTTGCAAATTCCCGATTTGTAAAAATTTTTCTTCAAAAAACCTCTCGAAATCGCTGAAAATCAAGAAAAATGCCCAATTTTGGCCCTTTGAAAAAGGTTAACTTATTGATAATCAATAGTAGCACCCTTATTTTTTACTTTTAAATAGGTATTTACGAAAAAAACCGAAAATTTTTTTTACCACTTTTTTTGATAGGTTAGCATTGGGTTGCATGTACAGGCTGTTTTATAAGGGCACAGGCACTGCCTGTTTTTTATGGGCAAAGCCGTTAAAATATATTGTTTGTAAAGGCTCTGCCCATATAGGTCAGCCTCAGGCTGTAGGCAGTGTCTGTTTTTTATGGGCAAAGCCGTTACCTTTATAGGTTAGCATGGGTTGTGATTAGTTTTTTTTTAGAATATATTTTTCTATTCTCATAATAAGTTATAATTTTGTACAATGTATATATGCGTAACAAAATTAAAAGGATGAAAACATTGTTTATTGCTCCGCTTTTGACGTTGTTGTTTTTTTCTTGCACAAGGAAAGATGATAGGGTAACAATGGAAGAATTGAAAAGTTTGAAAGATTCTGCATCGTTTGCCATAGGTTATTTGAATGGTATGCAAGCTGCTGTGGATGATAATGCTCCAGTTAATGCCGATTTGTATACAAGAGCGTTTAAGCAGGCTTACATAAAGGATACTCAAGAGGTTTGGGATGTAGGAACAATGGAAGCCATAGCTATGGAATATTTGAGACAAAGTATGGAAAGTGAACAAAAAAAATACTTTGAAGTAACCAAACTTGACATAGAACGTGCGGAAAAATTCCTTGCTAAAAATAAGAATGAAAAAGGAGTGCAAATCACAGAGAGTGGATTACAATATAAAGTTATAAAGCAAGGTAAAGGGGAAAAGCCATTGGTGGGTAATGGAGATAGAGTGATAATGAAATACACTTATTATGAACTATCCAAAGATAATACTATGGAAAAGATTCGTAGTAATATAAATAACAAGAATCAAACACCCGGTCCTACAAGTGTAGATGGTTTGTGTTTGGCAGAGCAAGAGGCTTTGAGTATGATGAATGCCGGCTCTCACTATATTATATGGTTTCACCCAAATATTGGTTACGGAGATAACCCTAAGTTGCAAAAGTGTGAGATAGAGGTTATCAAAGTACTTAAAGGAGAATAATTTTTTTTATAACATATAAAAATAAAACAACTTAAATAATGAAAAAAATTACATTTTGCTTATTGCTACTTGCTTTTTTCTTTACGTTAAAAGCACAGCAACCAATGCCAAAACCTTATTCACAGCAAATAAGAGGCAATGGAGTCAATACTTTTCTTTCTCATAAGAAAACAACTAATCCTTTGCTGAAAAACGCTTTTTCAGATAGGTTTTGTCTCTATGATATAGATGGTAAGGAATACATATCCATATTAATAAAAGTGGACAAAAGTAACGACTTGTCTTTCTTAAAGAATTATGATGTTATTTTTGGGGCAAGACAGGGAAGAATAGTAACCCTAAAAATAAATACAGAGGAATTAGCAAAGTTTTGTGAGCAAAGTGAAATAATTGAAATAGAAACTGCCCGTAAGGCTGTTGTTCCCGAGGTTGATTTGGGGAGGGCAAGCATACATGTACCTGAGGTTATAGAGGGTATAGGCTTACAAAGAGGATATACAGGAAAGGATGTTATTGTAGGTATTGCAGACTGGGGAATAGATTATACTCACCCTAATTTTTATGATACTCTTGTACAAAATTATAGAATACTTGCTGCATGGGACCAATTTAGAAAGGCAGGACCAGCACCCGAAGGGTTTTCATACGGAACATTGCTTGAGGGTAAAGATAATTTATTAGCAGCGCAATGCGATACTTCTAATACCTATGATTATGGTTATCACTCTACTCACGTTGCCGGTATAACAGGAGGAGGTGGTGCTACTACACAATATATTGGTGTTGCTCCCGAGATAGAATGGTTGTTCTGTACTTGGATACCAGATGAAACCTCTGTTTTAGATGGTTATGTATGGATGAGAGATTATGCTAAAAGATTGGGCAAACGTCTTATTATCAACAATTCATGGGGGCTTTATCTTTATGGTTATATGGATGGGAGTTCTATGTTGGATGAGTTTATCAATGATATGTCTGATAATGATAGTGTTGTTTTTACAGTATCAGCAGGCAACAACGGAGGAGTAAATTTTCATCTTGAAGCAGATTTTTCTAACTTCATATCTGATACCTTAAGAACCGAAGTCGGTTTTGGTTCTTCTTCTACTGCCAACTATTGGGGAGAGACTATTACCTTACAAGGAGAAAATAATAATACTTTTTCCTCAAGAATAGAAATATATGATAGAAATTGGCAAAAAGTGCATCAAAGTGATGTATTATTGTGTAATGGTAGTGTTATAGGTGATACTATGTTTGTGGTGGAAGTGGGAGATACTATTATATATAGGGCATCTTCTCGCTACCCAGAACAAGGAAGACCTTTGGTGGATTGGGAGGTAAGAAAAACAAAGTTAGATAATAGTTTTACTCATGTGGTTTTGTCTATTAGTGCTTCGCAAGGCAAAGTTCACGCATGGAATGTTGCTTGTCTTACTACTGCGGTAGGTAATTGGGGATATGCTTTTTCTGATTCTCAAGAGGGTTTTTTGAGTGGCAATGACGAATATGGAATAAGTGAGCCGGCGCTTGCAGAAAAAGTTATAACTGTTGGAGCAAGCAAAGTAAGACGACTTACACAACCCTCAACAATAGCCTTATTCTCCTCAAAAGGACCTACGTTGTGTCCTTATTTAAAACCCGAGATAGTAGCACCGGGACAATCAATAACTTCTTCTATTTCTTCTTTTACAACTACTGAAATGATGACACAAACAGTAAGCTTTGAGGGAAAAGACTATCCTTTTTCTGGGCTTTCGGGTACCTCTATGTCTTGTCCGATGGTAACAGGAAGTATAGCTTTAATGCTTGAGGCAAACCCAAATTTAACTCCGCAAGAAATCAAAGATATAATTATTCTTTCTGCAGATACTAACATTAATTCGGGTACTTGTCCTAATGATATTTGGGGCTTTGGCACTATAAACAC
This sequence comes from uncultured Bacteroidaceae bacterium, assembly GCA_964626385.1. Classification (GTDB taxonomy): domain Bacteria; phylum Bacteroidota; class Bacteroidia; order Bacteroidales; family P3; genus Scybalousia_A. Next base: position 37,552 of record CAZVEO010000007.1, on the reverse strand, counting down.
CTATGAGGCGGTGAGGAAGGCAGAAGCAAAAGTGGGTTTAGACAATATAAATACTATCTCCGCAATTGCCTTATACCCAATACCTGTACAAGATATATTGTATTTAAAAAATTCTCAAATCAAGGGTGATGCAATTGTTGTGGATATGATGTCAAGGGTGGTTCTGAGCACCAAAGTTAATGGTTCTCAAATAGATGTTTCTTCTTTGAAAAGCGGAGTTTATATGCTTTATATCAAAGATAATGACAGATCATATAAAAGTAAATTTGTGAAAAAATAATTTTTTATGCTTTTACATTGTTTTATGAGATAAAAAAATTGTACCTTTGCAAACGCTTAGTAATGGGAAATAATATAATAATAACTTAATAAAAAAGATAGAGTAATGAATATTCCACAAAATTTAAAATATTCTGAAGACCACGAGTGGTTGAGAATAGAGGGTGAAGTAGCATACGTTGGTATAACAGATTATGCTCAGCACGAATTGGGTGATATAGTTTATGTAGATGTAGATACTGAAGGAGAAGAATTAGAGGCAAAAGAGGCTTTTGGTTCTATAGAGGCGGTTAAAACTGTTTCTGACCTTTGTATGCCTGTTGCTGGTAAAGTATTGGAGGTAAATGGAGCGTTGGAAGATAATGCGGCCTCAATCAATTCAGACCCATACGGTGAGGGTTGGATAATCAAAATAGAGATGTCTGACGCAAGTGAGGCTGATGGTCTTATGGATGCTGAGGCTTATACAAAATATATAGGACTTTAATTTATTATTTGATACAAAGTATTTTGGGGAACTTTCTTTTTTTTTGTGAGGAGAGTTCCCTATGTTTTTTTGTAGATGAAAAATAATTCATATATTTTTAGCAACAAGGTTTATTATTCATTATTTGTTATTTGCACCATAGTTATAACCATTTTATTGCTTTTGCCTGCAGGAGTCTTTTCCCATGGTCCTAAAATTGTGCTTTGGAAACACAGTGATAAAGTGGTGCATTTTCTTATGTTTTTTTGTGAGAGTTGGTTGCTGTTTCGTAGTGTGGAGTTAAAAAAGAATTTTTCTTTTTCTCGTATAAGTAAAATTGTTGTTGTAACTATAGCTATTTTTGGACTTGTTACCGAAATTTTACAAGGAGTAACCTACAATACGGCAAAAAGAAATTTTTCTTTGGCTGATTTGTTTTTTGATATTTTGGCTTCTGTGGTTGCTGTTTTTGTGATAAACTTATTGCACAAAAAATGTAAAAATAAGACACCCTTTTAAAAACTTTTTTAGTTTTAAAAAACTAATTATAAATGATTTATATCTCATTTTATTTATAATTTCTCTTTTTTATATAAGAAAAAAACGTATAATTCTTTTGTTGTTAAGCAAAAATGTTGTAATTTTGTGAACTGAAAAAAATGAGGATGATGTAATGATAAGAGTAAGGAATAATATTTTTGCAGTAGTATTTTTATGTTTGCCGACTTTGGCTTTTGCTCAAATACATGAGAGAGGTATGATGAAAAATCGTACCAATGTAGAAAAAGAAAGTTCTGAATACACACTTGGAATATTTAATGACACAAATCAATACAAAACTTCCCTTATAGAATTTGGTACCTATGGAGATGATGCTTCAGTGGAAAGTGAGGAAGACATATTGTATGCTTCTTTTGACAACCATATAGTACATTATCTTAATAGGTTTGATTATTCTAAAATGACGGGGTCTATTTCCGTACGTTTGACTAACGAAAAACAAAACAAATATTTTACTTGCCCTGTTGAAGGAAAGCTTACTTCTCATTTTGGACCAAGAAGAAATCGTTTTCATTATGGTACAGATATAGGTTTGCCTACTGGCTCTCCTATCAAATGTATGTTTGACGGAACTGTTCGTTATGCAAAGAGGTGTGGAGCCTATGGTAATCTTGTGGTGGTTAGACATGATAATGGTTTGGAGACTTATTATGGACATATGTCTAAGATTTCAGCAAAGGAAAATCAGAGAGTTAAAGCGGGAGATATTTTAGGTTTGGTCGGTTCTACGGGAAGAAGTTCTGGGCCTCATTTACATTTGGAAATACGCTATTTGGGTGCGGCTATGAACCCGGAGCATTTTATAGATTTTGAGAATTATACGTTGAAATGTGAAAATGAAGTTTTCCATATAACTCGTGCAGATTTTAGACCTACTTATACCAAATCATCTTCTCGCCAATTAGCAAAATCTTCTAACAAAAATAGTTCAAAATCTTCTCGTAAGAGTGTGGCAGTGGCTACTCATACTGTAAAAAAGGGAGAGACCTTAGGTAAGATAGCTAAGCAACATGGTACAACTGTTGCAAAGTTGAAAAAACTAAATGGTATAAAAGGTACAAACATTAAAGCAGGACAGAAAATAAAAGTTAAATAATTTTTATAAATGTTGGTTTACAGGGTTAGCATAGGTTGTTTTTAATAATTTATGCTAATTTGTTATAATTCACATAGACTGAGGTTATATGTTTCATTTGAATAAAACCTTGTTTTGTAAAAAACATTGTAAATTGTTGTTAAAGAATGAGAAATATATTGTAACTTTGCAAACCTTAAAAAGAGTAGTATAATTTTTTATGTTAGTTTCAAAAATATTAAATACATTGTCCTTGATAGGAATTGTTTTTGTATTTGTTATGTACTTGTTTTTTAAATGGACTTTTGTACCATTGGCTCTGTCTTTGATAGTTATTTTGCTTTTGAGACTTATTGGTCAAACACTCAAAGCTAAGTATTATGAAAAAGAGTATATTAATCTCAAAAACAAAACCCAGGATATAATAGATAGCATAGAATAAAAAAATCAATATAACTAATAAATAAATATTTATGGCAACAACAGCGGATATAAAGAACGGACTTTGCATAGAGATGAATGGAGATTTGCTTTCCGTAGTAGAGTTTTTGCATGTAAAACCGGGTAAAGGTTCAGCGTTTGTACGTACTAAATTAAAAAGTTTTAAGACAGGTAGAACAATAGAACATACTTTCCCAAGTGGAACAAAATTAGAAACAGCAAGAGTAGAAAGAAGACCTTATACTTTTTCTTATAAAGATGATTTGGGTTATCACTTTATGCACTCAGAGACTTGGGAAGAGATAACCATACAAGAAGATATAATCAACGCTCCTCAGTTTCTTATGGAGGGACAACCTGTGGAAATGATAGTTCATGCTGATACAGAGACTCCATTGACTTGTGAATTGCCTCCATTTGTAGAAATGACAGTTACTTATACAGAGCCGGGAGTAAAGGGCAATACTGCAACTAATGCTATGAAAGATGCTACAGTAGATACCGGAGCAATAATAAAAGTGCCTTTGTTTATCAATGAAGGAGAAAAAATAAAAGTAGACACTCGTACAGCAACTTATGCCGAAAGAATAAAGTAATCATTATTTAATTTTTGTTGTTAATATTAAGACAACTCTTATTTGGTAAGAGTTGTCTTTTTTCTTTTGTTAATTAAGAAAGGTTTTGTCTATAAATGGCAGGTGAAAGTTTGCAATGACGATTGAAAAAACGTGAAAGATAAGAAGCATCCGAAAAACCAAGTTGCCAAGATATTTCTTTTAAGGAAAGGTTTGTAGTCTCAAGCATGTGTTTTATTTCATTAATTAGTTGTCTTTCTATTGCTTGCTTTGGAGTCTGATTAGTCATATATTTTACGCAGTGAGTTAGATAATTATGAGAAACACCTAAGGTTTTAGCATAATAAGAAACATTGTGATATTGATTGACTTTTTGAAACAAAAGATTAAAAAAGTCCCTATTTAATTGAGTTACTTTATCAATATTGTTAACGAGGGTAGTATTTTTGCTATGTTTTTGCCAAATCTCCAAACTCATAAGGCTGAGATTATTAAGCACATTTGATAAAATTTTTTCCTCATTGTCAAAATTTTCTTTATCTATATCTTTACAAAAATCAATGCAAGAGAGATAACACTTTTCCTCCTCTTTGCTAAGAGAAACAAAAGGAGATTGGTTTACAAGATTATAAAATTCAGAAGGGAGTTTGTAGTTAGAGGAGTTGAAAAAACTTTCTTTTACAATAATTACTTCCAATTGAGAATTGTCCTTCATTTCTATAGGTTTGCAAAACAAGTCTTCGGAAAGTATTGCAAGAGTGTGTTTTTTTAGATTGTAGTCATTAAAACCTATACGTATTTTAATACTCTTGCTCTTAACAAGAATCATAATCCAATAACTATCATAAACTTTGAAAGTATTGCTAAATTCCTCCAAAGAAGTTACTGTTTTTATTATTATTGGCTTTAAATTCTTTTGCATAATGATTTGCAAAGTTACGAAAAAATGCCAAAAGTCCATATTTTGTGTGAAAAATGAAAATCTACCATATAAAAAAACATAGTACCTTTGCAAACTAATTTTCAACAAAAAAAACATAAAGAACTATGCAGAGAGATAACATTGATTTTAAGAATGAAAAGATTTCATCTTTGTTTTCAAAGATTTTTATTCCAACAATTTTAGGAATGTTGCTTTCTTCCACCATCAATGTGATAGATGGTATATTTGTGGGCAAAGGAGTAGGAGCGGATGCTTTGGCAGCGGTAAATATTGCGGCGCCTTTCTTTATGCTTTCTACTGGTTTGTCGCTAATGTTTGCGAGCGGAGTAAGTGTTGTGGCTGCTATACATCTTTCCAAAGGCAAGAGCAAAGCAGCTAATATAAACATCACTCAAGCCTTTACAGTATCATTTCTTTTTCTTACTATGATATGTGTTATAGTACTTTTAAAACCTACTTCGTTTGCGAGGATGCTTGGTTGTAGCGATAGAATAATGCCTTTGTTTTTGGACTATCTTTATTTTATAGTACCTTCTTTGCCATTCCTTGTAGCTTTGATGATAGGTATGTTTGTTATTCGTTTGGATGGTGCGCCTACTTTTGCAATGCTTTGCGAAGCTGTGCCTGCAGTTCTAAATATAATATTGGACTATATTTTTGTCTTTCCTTTGCAAATGGGTGTTGGCGGGGCTGCTTTTGCTTCTGCTATAGCACAAGTTGTTGGTTTTATAATGGTAGTGGTATATATGACGGGTTATACCAAAAGTGTTCATTTCTATAAACCCAAGTTTTCTACAACAGCCATTAAACTAACAATAAGAAACATAGGTTATATGGTTCGCTTGGGCTTGTCTTCAATGATTAGTGAGGTTGCAATATCTTGTATAATGATAACTGGCAACTTTATCTTTATGAAATATTTGCATGAAGAAGGAGTTGCTGCTTTTTCTGTTGCTTGCTATTGTATGCCTTTGGCTTTTATGATTGCTAACGCTATTGGTCAAAGTGCCCAGCCTATTATAAGTTCCAACTATGCAGTAGGATTAGACAAAAGAGTCCATCAAACAGCTAAACTTGCTATGCTGATAGCCTTAGTTTTTGGATTTTTTATAACACTATTATGTATAGTGTTTTCAAAACAAATAATAGGTTTGTTCTTGACTCCTAATGATGAGGCTTATAATATAGCAATCAAGGGTTTTCCTATTTATGCGGTGTCTTTCTTGTTTATGGCGCTTAATATTACGGAGATAAATTATTTTCAAAGTGTAGAGAATTTTAAAAAAGCGATAACATATATGTCTTTGCGAGGATTTTTCTTTGTTATACCTGCGTTTATATTATTGCCAATGGCATTTGGAGTAAGCGGAGTGTGGTCTGCAGTTCCACTGAGCGAAATATTGACCTTTATAGTAATAAGTATATGTACTCTATATTTGTATAAAAAACGTATCAATTCCATAAACTAATAACAAATATTTTAGTCCACAATTAAAAAAAAAGTAATGTAAGAGAGAGTCGTTTGGTTTTATACGAACGACTCTTTTCTTATCTGAAAAAATGTAATTTTTATATGTTTTACCTCTATATTAACATCAAATAACACATAAAAGAAAACTATTACAATTTATATTTTGTTACATTTTTGTTAAATTTTGAAAACGATGGGATTATGTTAGTAATTCTATAGTAATTTTGCATAGAATAATAAAAAAAAAGGAAAATAATGAATGAACGTATTTTGATAGTGGATGATGAGGAAACTTTGTGTGAGGTGGTGAAACTTAATCTTGAGAATGAGGGTTATGAGGTGGATATTGCTTTGAGTGCAGAACAAGCTTTAACAATGGATTTAAAAAAATATTCCCTTATCTTACTTGATATAATGATGGGAGAAATAAGTGGAATAAAAATGGCTAAACTCCTAAAATCAAACATAGAAACAGCCGATATTCCTATTATATTCTGCACGGCAAGAGATACCGAAGACGATATGGTAATGGGGCTTAATCTTGGTGCGGACGATTATATTATGAAACCCTACACAATAAGAAATCTTATTGCAAGGGTGAAAAGTGTTCTAAGACGTACAAGCAATATTCATAAAGATAATTTTTTAGAAGAAAATCAAAATATATTGAAAGTAAATGGTTTGCAATTGGATTTGGAATTTAAGAAATGTACTGTTGAGGGTAAAGAGGTAAGACTTGCAAAAAAAGAGTTTGAGTTGTTGGTCTTTCTTATAAAGCACAAAGGAAAGATTTGTTCAAGGGAGGAGTTGCTCAGTTCGGTGTGGAGCAATGAGGTTATTGTTTTAGACCGTACAATAGATGTAAATATCACAAGACTAAGGTCAAAAATAGGTAAATACGGTTCTTATATTGTTACACGTTCGGGGTATGGTTATGGCTTTAAAAATTAAATTGTCTTATCATAAAAGGCTTTTTCTTATACTACTTGTTTTTTCTTGGGTAACTGTTTTGTGTTTTGTTGGTTTCCAATACAGGAGAGAAAAACAATACAAATCTAATTTTATTAATGCACAACTTCAATTATATAATCGTCATTTGTTGGAGGCTATAGAAGACGGACAATCATATGAAGAGTATATAAAAAAGAAGGAAAAGCCTTTTGAAAACTTAAGAATATCAATTATAACTTTTAATGGTGCCGTGGTTTATGATAATATGCTTTCTTCTGATAAGATGTCTAATCATAGTCATAGACCTGAAGTGATTGAGGCTTTGAAAGAAGGCTCAGGCTACAATATAGAAAGAATGTCGCAAAGTGATGGAAAGGATTATTTTTATTCTGCCACAAAGGGACAACGAGTTATTGCTCGTTCGGCTTTGCCATATTCCTCTACCCTCAAAGAATTATTGGAAGCAGATTGGAATTTTGTTTTTCTTATGATTGCCATAGGGCTGCTTATGAGTGTATTTATCTATTTTCTCACCAAACGTTTAGGCAAAAATATCCAAAGGCTCAACTCTTTTGCAACAAAGGCGGAAAATGGAGAAACTTTAACAAGAATAAAACCTTTTCCAAACGATGAATTAGGAGCAATATCAAATCACATTGTCAGGCTCTACCTTCAATGGCAACAAACTATAAAAGACAGAGATGAAGCCTACAAAACCGCATTGAAAAAAGAGCAAGAAAAAAATATTATAAAAAAACAATTGACCAACAATATAAACCATGAATTGAAAACGCCGGTTGCTTCTATGCAGGTCTGTCTTGAAACGCTTTTATCGGGCATTAGTTTGAGTAAAGAAAAACAAATGGAACTAATAGAAATGTGTTATTCCAATAATGAAAGATTGAGACACTTGTTAAGCGATGTTTCTCTTATAACTCGTTTGGAAGACGGCTCTCAGTTAATTAGTAAGGAAAAAGTAGATATCAATAAAATCATTGCAGAAATAAAGGATGAATTGGAAATTATGACAGAAAAGGAAAGATTTATTTTGCATATAGATTTTAAAGATGAGGTTTTTGTTTATGGAAACACTTCGCTCATTGCTTCTATATTTAGAAACTTAACCGAAAACGCAATTGCCTATTCGGGTGGAAAAAATATATTTATTACTTTGATGGAAAATAATGAGGAATTTTGCAAAATTTGTTTTGAGGACGATGGTTGTGGAGTAGGGGAGGAGCAATTGCCACGATTGTTTGAGCGTTTTTATAGAGTGGATAAGGGACGCTCGCGTAGAATGGGAGGCACTGGCTTAGGGCTGTCTATAGTAAAACATGCTGTACAATTTCATGGAGGTAAAATAAGTGTTAGCAATCGTATTGGGGGCGGTTTAAGATTTGATTTTTCCTTGAAAAAACATAGTGTATAGTATATATAAAACGTTTTCTGATATAAAAGATATAAAAAAAGCGTACCATAAAGTACGCTTAAACATTACGAAAAGCTTCTATTAGAAAATAGTTTAATATATTCTTTTTTTAAAAAGTCAAACCAACACTAAGAACTAAGGTACCTAAGCCCATATCGGTTTCTTTCTTTGGTTTATATGATCCCGCAAGGTTATATGTCCAAGATGGAATAATAGGACTACCATAGTGCAAAGTTGTACTGCCAAACAAGTATTCCATTCCAAACAAAAAATGTTGGTAACGCAAATTACCCTTAAAACTCAAACGATGAGCAAAAGAAACAGAGGCGGAAGATTTGGTTTTTATTTCTTGGTTGGCTGCGATTACGCTTTCTTCTTTAGGACCTTTTCTAAAAGAAAACACCACCGTAGGCGCATATTGAACGGCTACATCTATAATCAAATCTTTAACCAATTCCATAGAAATCATAGGTCCTAATTTTACACCCAAATTCCACAATAAACCGCTTTCTGTCTGCAAAGCCTTTGTCATTCTAACCGTTTCACCCGTAGGTAAGGCTATGTATGCATAAGAATAATTGCCATAACTATGTTCTTTACCAAAATTAAAAGAAGTATAAAGAAAAGTAATATCCAAACCTGTGGTCAGATTATACTCAGGTTCTATAACAAACAAAGGGAATATTCTTCCAAAATCAAAGCCAACACCCGAATTATAAAAATCTTTGTATTCTCCCATAGGTTGAACAAAAGATACTTTTGCATAACTTTGACCAAAGGTTGTGCTTTGAGCCTCTGTAGTCATAGAAAGACAAACTAATATTATTGCGAGAAATAATATCTTTTTCATTTTTTTACTTAATCTAAAAAGGCAAATCTTTATTTGTCTTAAAATTCAAATCCTCAGAAGACAAATTTGATAAATCTTTATCTGTATCAAAAGAAAAATCACTTTCAGAGAAATCCCCCAAATTTTCCGAAGTAGTATTTTGGCTACTTACATAGTTGGAATTTTGATTGTTGAAATTTTTTGTAAGTATTTTAAAGTTTTCTGCTACAACTTCAACAGTACGTCTTTTATTACCTTCTCTATCTTCCCATTGACGTGATTTTAACTTACCTTCTATATAAATCTGCATACTTTTCTTCAAAAATTTGTCTGCCACATCAGCTAATCCTCTCCAGCATACTATGTTATGCCATTCTGTCTCATCTATCTTTAATCCTTCGTGATTTTTGTATTGTTCTGTTGTGGCAAGAGGAAAAGAAGCCTTTTTAACATTATCAAACATAACTATCTCTGGGTCTTTTCCCAAATTTCCAATTAAAATAACTTTATTAACTCCAATCATAACTAAATTTTATTACATATAAATTTCGCCTGCAAAAATACAAAAATATAGTTATATAGAAATTTAAGAGAAATAAAAAATATCTTTATTTTTCTTTTTAGACAACACAACCAATGAAGTATTCGCATTTTTATTTGTAGTACTCTATTGTTTGTTGTAGAATATTATATACTTTTTTACGCAGAGTCTCTGGAGCAATTACCTCTATATTGTTTCCAAAAGAAAGCAATTCCATAACAAAATCAATTGTTGGAGCAAGATAAAAGGAAAAAATACTATAATCTTTTTCCTTTAATTCTTCTTTTTGAGACTCATGCAAAGGAAGAGTGATTAGATAACTTCTCTCCACTGCAAGAACTTTTATTTTTATGCGTTGCGGTGCTATTTCGGGGTTGGTAAATATACCGAAATAGTTTCTAAAAAACATTTCCATAGAAAAATCATTAGGAACAGAAAAAGTAATATCTGTAATAGATATTTGTTTTATTCTGTCTAAGGCATATGTACGAAAATTGTTGTCTTCTTTTTTTGCTAAAATATACCATCTCCTACGAAAAGACTTTAAGCCATACGGAGCAACCAATAGATTTTCCTCCACGACTTCATTAAATTTTTGATAGGAAATAATTATTTTGTTGTTGGTCTGCATAGCAGATAATATTGTGTGCAAATGCTTCTCGGAAGAGGGCTGTTTTTCTATGCTTATTCTGTCTCTGAGTTTGAAATTTTCTGTTACCATATTGTGTGTTGCTATGCTATCCATAAGCCACAAACGAAGGGCGTTATCACGCAAACCTTCCTTGTTATCAATATAGTACTCATTGTGCCTGCAAACTATATCTATATCAAATATTTCGTAAATTTTGTTTCGCCAGCGATAAAACGTTCTTTCATTAATACGATCGCCGTTAGATAAATTGATATTTGAGCTATACAAATTATTCAACTCTCTAAGACTTATTCCATTGCTTCTGTCTATGGTGCTGATAAGCCAAATATATTTTCTAAAAATATCTACTCCCATTACACTTTTATACCATTAAAAAAAACAATCTTATAATTCCCTATGTTTTTTTGCTCTATCTTCTACAAACATAAATATTATACCTAAGGCTAAAAAAATAAATACTGCTATCATTATTCTTTGTTTTTATGGTTGCAAAAGTATAGCCTTGCAGTGTCATTTTTTGTCAGGTTGGTGTATTTTTTTTATTTTATTATTAGTCGTTGGGTTAGAGTATTGCTCTTTCCTTTAAAAGAAAGAAAATAAACTCCTCTATCAAAAGAAGAAATATTTAACGATATATTTCCTTTTGGCACATTGATTTTTTTGATAACTTGTCCCAAAGAATTGCTTACAAATAAATTCCCTTCCTCGTTTGAGTAAATATTTACCTTATCTTTTGCAGGGTTTGGGTAAAGTGTAAAATTGTTTTCCTTTTCTATGCTTGCAAGATTGAGTAAAGACATGTGAGAAACATTGTTATTAGAAAAGAAATTATATATTTCAGTAGGGTAGTCTGTATCGTAGATATTAGCATCTGTATACCATTTGTGTTCTCCCCCTTCTATTTTTATAAAATGTACCTTTGTATTATCGTTAGTGTTAGAATATTTGTAACTAATAAATCTTAAACCGTCTTCTTTTCTGTCGGGTAGAGAGTCAATAGTTGCCATAGAGTTGCAAGCATTAGCATTATTCCAATAATCAACACTTTGCTCTGCTCCTAAGCCTAAAGAAATATTTCCTACAAATGTTATTACATCGGTAGAACCATCAGAATAATTGACTATTTGGTCGTTTGTGCCGTGAATGTACAAAACATTGATATGATTGGAAGGAAGAGTGTCTATGAAAGCATTAGGTATGGTACCGCTAATTGCAGCCATGCCGTTAAAAATATCGCTATACTCTATTGCCATACGATTAGCCATAAAACCGCCCATAGAACCTCCAGCTATAAAAATGCTATCTCTATCAATAGGGTATTGAACGGAAAGAGTATCCAAAATGGAAAGAATAAAACCTTGGTCATCTACATTGCTGTTTGGAGTTATAGTTTGTCCCATAACATCAATAGATAGCCCTGCATTCCACATTTCTCCCAAATTAATATCAAAGCCCATAAAATTGACACTTGCTTTTAAGGCTTGTGGAATTATTGCTATCCAACCTGTTAAATTGGAATACATGCTCATATTTAAAGCCGCGTCCGTTTCTCCCATTCTATTACCAAGCCCGTGCAGAACATAAACAACAGGCAACTCTCTTTGTCCATCCCATGAAGATGGTACGTGAATAACGTATTCTCTTACTGTATCTTGCCAAATCAGAGTTTGCCTCTGTGCAAAGATATGCAAAGAGAATATCAAACATAAAGTCGCTAAAATATATTTTTTTGTCATACTTATAAAGGTTTTTATTTTTTTGCAAAATTATGAAAAAAATAACTTGTTGTAAGTTTATAGAAGTAAAACATAAGTTAGAGGATAGATTACATACAGAATTAGGTAAAAAAAAACAGTAAATATTTTAATAAAAAACTTGTCAATTAAAAAAATATTTGTACATTTGCAACAATTACTAATCATAAAAAACAATAAAGTCATGAAAAAAAAATTACTAACATTCACATTTGTAGTGAGTTTGGGTTTAATTAGTGTCGTGCTATTCGTCGCTTGTAATAATGAAAATGAAAGTAAAGAGTTTAGAACAAAACAGGCAACAACAAGGGAATACGTATTTAATAGAGATAAGGGTGAGTATGTGTTTACTTATGATGATGGTGAAGTCTTTAATGTTCTTAGAGGGGAAAATTTTTACGATATCATTGTTTGGCAGTCTATTGTCAATGGTAATATTAGGTTTAATGCTGATGTTATTTTAGATTACAGAGATAGTGATGCGTTAAATATTGTAGCAAATGAGGATGAGAAAAATATCATTATTATAAATGAAGAAAAGGATAGTATTGTCTTTACAGACGTAGAACAGATTACTGACGGAATTAAGTTTAGTGCCATACGAGATAGGGATACGTGTATGACTTTTACAATGTTATCAGATAATTTTGATATTAAAAATTTTTGGAATATTTTGACTGGTACTCATTTTTTACCAAATCCTTTTGCTACAACACAAAGTTGTTTAGACCCTGCAACTTGGGTTGCTATAGGTATTTTTTTAGCAACATTGGCTTACAATGAATATGTACGATATTGTCAAAGGAAGATTGAGAATGAAGTTGCTAAGTGTGTGGAAAATAAAAAATGTGCTCATAGAACGTCATGTGGTGCAACATGTTATGATTGCAAAAAAAACTGATGATATAATGATAATCTAATATAATATCTGTAGAAAAATGCGAACTGTTCCTAAAAAAAGATATAACCTATTACTATCATTATTCATACTTCTTGCTCTGTATTTTATTGTTAGTAATGAAATCAATATTAGACAGAGAATTGATTATGAGAATGCAAAAGAAGAATGTCATGGTGAAGGTAAATGTGTAAAGAGTACTTATTTCTCTGCTGAATGTATTGATTGTAAAGATATGTGACAAGAATAAATAAAAATTTAAATATTATGAAAACTTTAAAGTATAATATTGGGATAGCGATAGCAATGTTTATTGTATTTGCTTTGTTTTCTTTGTTATTTGAAATAACAATAGATAAGGATTTAGTAAATCTGCAGTGGTATTATATTTATTTGGTTTATGCTATAATAGTATTTTTTATTACATTCTTTTCATTAAAATTACTTAAAAATAAGATAACAAAAAAATCTACAATTCTAACCATTGCGATAACCTTATTTGTATTCTTGCTTGCTCTTGCTCCAAACAGTGGTCAAGCTGTACTAATGAGTTTGGTTTTTGTCGCTTTTATGGGAGTAACTGTAGCGATGGCTGTTTTATCTTATCAGAAGTATACATTGAAAGAAAAGTAAAACTCTATAAAATAGTTAATGTACAGATAAAAGACACTGCAAAAGGATATTTTTTTGCAGTGTCTTTTTATTTAGAGAATAATCTAATACTAATCTTCTTTTAAGTTATCATACCAATCATCTTCCACCGCTTCAAGCCATTCTGTTCTGGCTCCTTCCATAGGAATGGATTGGGCAATATGTTGAAACCAAGAGTCTTTTGTTGCTCCATGCCAGTGTTTAACCTCAGCAGGAATATTTACGACATCACCTGCTTTTAACTTTCTCGGTGCCTTACCCCATTCTTGATACCAACCTTCACCTGCTACACAAATAAGTATTTGTCCTGTCTTGTGGTGAATATGCCAATTGTTTCTACATCTTGGCTCAAAGGTTACGTTAGATGTACCGACTCCATCTGTTTTATAAGGTGTAAGATAAGATTTGCCTATAAAATATTTTGCGTAAGCCGTGTTTAATTTCCCAATAGGAAAGGCAAGGTTTTCTATAGGTCTACCTTCTGTGAATTTTTCATTGAAAACTACTGCAGTAGCCTTTTTGTTTCTATATGCTTCTATATTTCCCACATTGTTTTGTAGTACAATATTAATAGATTTTAACTCCTCGTCCTTTACTCCCATATTTCTTGCTCCCGTAATATGAGAAGTTAATTGAGGAAATAAGCCCTCTATACTACTCAAAGCGGCAATTGTAGCCAACTCTCTTTCTGCAAAAGTAAGTACATCACTATAAAATATATCTCCAAACAAATGTGCTTTCAAATAATAATCCTCTATTGGACAAAAGTCGTAAGAAAAGGCTTTTCCTCCGCCAAGTTGAGCCTGTACCTTAGTACCTTCCTTTAAAGCATCAAAATCTTTATCAAAAGGTTTTCTTTCTTTACCCATTGTGAAACTTTTACCTTTCTGTTCTCCTTCTGTTATCATTTTTTGCAAAGTATTCAAAGCGTTCAAACTTTTAGGAAAACCTGTATAAGCATAAAGATGAGAAAACAACTCTTTACATTCATTGACAGTTAATGATCTTGAGGTTAAAGCCTCGTTTAAGTATTTTTCCAAATTACCCAAATCTCCCTTTGCTTCCAAAGAGGCAAGAGTTATTATATAAGATTGTTTATCATTTAGTTTATTCATTTTTGTTTGTGCTTTTAAAATATTGCAAGATAGCAATAACATTATTGTAACAATAAATAAATGTGTTCTCTTTTTCATAAAAAAATCATTTTGTTTTAATTATTAAACATTATTAATCCATTGCATAAATTGTTTTACCATTTCTGGGTCTTGATGAGACATAAACAAAGAAGTATTAGTTTCTAAGGCTTCTATTTTGTTCATATCCTCAGCAGAAAGTTCAAAATCAAAAATATCAAAATTCTCTTGCATTCTTTCTTTGTGAGTTGATTTTGGTATTACGATAGCGTCTTTTTGAATAAGAAATCTCAAAGCTGTTTGGGCAACACCTTTATTATATTTGGCTCCTATTTGTTTTAGGGTTTCGTTATTAAAGAAGTCGTTCCTACCCTCAGCAAAAGGGCCCCAAGACATTATTGCTGTACCAAAAGGTTGCATATACTTTTGAATATCTGCTCTTTGAAAGAAAACGTGCATCTCTACTTGATTGACAGCAGGTGGCATTTCTACATTTGTTGCCAAATCAATAAAACGGTCTGCATAGAAATTTGCTACTCCTATGCTACGAAGTTTTCCCTCTTTATAAGCCTCTTCCATAGCACGATAAGCTCCGTAATAATCGCAAAAAGGCTGATGCAAAAGCATCAAATCAATATAATCAGTTTGTAGTTTTTTTAGGCTTTCATCTATTGACTTTTTTGCTTTCTCATAGCCATAATTATTGAGCCATATTTTAGAAACAACAAAAATATCTTTCCTATTTACAGAACTATTTTTTATTGCTTGTCCGACACCTTCTTCATTGTGATAAGCCTGAGCAGTGTCTATCATACGATAACCAACAGATAGTGCATCTTCCACACATCTTTGTACCTCAGAAGGAGTTATTTGATAAACTCCATAACCTATTTGAGGCATTTCAATACCATTGTTTAATATAATAGTTTTCATAACCCTATAAGTGTTAAAAAGTTTAAAAATCCAATGATTTAAACGAATTGTTTTTTCATATTATTATAAAAAAATGCTTATTTTTTTGAAACGTTTTTTCAAAAAAAAAGCATTTAACTATACTTTATTATAAGAGGTATTTTTTTACAGATATTATTTCTTGTGCTTTGTTTTTATTAGAGGTTTATTAAATTCTTTGTCCAAGAATTCTTGCAAAAAATGAGTAGTTACCCCTTGTGTTATTTGGCCTTCTTGTGCTATGGATATATTACCTGTTTGTTCGGAAACCACTACGGCAATAGCGTCCGTATTTTCTGTTATGCCCAGTGCTGACCTATGTCTTAGTCCCATAGACAAAGGAATATTGTGGGAATGAGAAACGGGCAAGATGCAACGAGCCGCTTGTATTTTTCCATTATCTATTATTACTGCTCCATCGTGCAAAGGAGTGTTTTTAAAAAATATTGTTTCTAAAAGTTGAGAAGACAGTTCACTTTGAAATATTTCTCCTGTTTGTATTACGGTTTCCAATTTGTTTTCTCTGCAAAATACTATCAAGGCCCCAGTATAACTTGCCGACATGTGAGAACAGGCTTGTACTATGGCGTTGGTGTTAAGTTTTTTTACATTTTCGTTAGCATATTTCCAAAACAAAAATTTGCCCCAACTTTTTGTTATGCTTTTAGAACCGATGAGTATAAGAAAACGTCTTATTTCTGGTTGAAACAAAATGATTAGTGCTAAAACTCCAAGTGATATAAACTGCCCGAGTATTTCGCTGAGTATGGTCATACCAAGTAAAGAGACCACCTTCCAAGCTATGTAGAATATAAAAAAGCCTATAACAATGCTTATTGCGTTAGTACCTTTCAATAGTTTGAATAAAAAGAAAAGCAATAAGGCAACCAACAAAACATCTACAAAATCTATTATACCAAACTTAGGCAGTTCCTTTAAAACACTTAGCAACAACATCTTTTCTATAAACTTATATCATTTTTATTATTAGTTTTAACTCTCTTTGTATAACCTATACAATTTCATACAATCCACTGTTGCTTTTACATCATGTACCCTTAATATATCTGCTCCGTTTTCCAAAGCCAAAGCATGAAGAAAGCAGGTTTGTCCAAACACATCTTTTGCCTCAAGATTCAAAGGCTTATATATCATACTTTTATGTGAAATGCCAGTTAATAAAGGCAAAGAAAAAATATCTTTAAATTCTTGTCCTCTTCTCAGCAATTCGTAATTCATTTGCAAAGTTTTACCAAAACCAAAGCCCAAATCCAATATAACATCCTTTGTTCCCAAATCTTTAAGCACCTTTAAACGCTTAGAAAAATATTTGCACATATCCATAAAAAGATTATTGTAATTTATCTCTTTTTGCATTTTATCGGGCGTGTTGTTTGTGTGCATAAGAATATAAGGCATTCCTAATTTGGCAACCATAGGTAACAGTTCATTGTCCCAATTTCCTCCCGAAACATCGTTAAGAATATCCGCTCCTTGGTCAAAACACTTTTCAATAACCTCTGCCCAAACTGTGTCTATGGAGATGATTATATTGGGAAATCGTTTTCTAACTTCCTTTATTACGGGAAGCAAAAGTTTTAACTCCTCTTGTTTATCCACCAATTTTGCACCCGGACGAGTAGAACAGGCGCCTATATCTAATATATCTGCCCCCTCTTCTAAGATTTGCTCTGCTCTTTCTAAAGCAGAGGAAAGAGTATGATACTTTCCTCCATCAAAAAAAGAATCCTCTGTAAGGTTAAGTATTCCCATTACCTTAGGAGAATCTATAATATATAGTTTTCCTTTTATGTTTATAGTTTTTTTGATAGCAAAAATATCTTTCATTCTTACTCTATTATTTTACCGTTTTCACAAGAAATTACCCTGTTGCGAAAATCACTTATAATCAAATAATCGTGGGTAGCCATAAGAATAGTTGTATTGTTTTCTTTGTTTAGTTTGAGCAATAGTTTTACAATTTCCTCTGAAGTTATGGGGTCTAAATTGCCCGTCGGTTCGTCCGCTATTATCAACTCAGGCTGATTGACCATAGCCCGAGCAAGTACTATACGTTGCATCTCTCCCTCAGAAAGATTATAAGGGAAAGCCTCTGCTTTGTCTTGCAAGCCTACCATTTCCAAACATTGCATAACTCTTGTTTTGATAAAATTCTTGTCCTTGCTACCAGTAGCCTTAAGAACAAAAGCCAAATTGTTAAACACGTTTCTATCGTTTAACAATTGCATATCTTGAAAAACTATTCCCAATCTTCTTCTAAGCAAAGGTATATTGCGTTTGCTAATATTTTTCAAATCAAAACCGCAAACCTTTCCTTCTCCGCTTTCAATAGGAATATCTGCATAGATTGCTCGCAAAAGTGTTGATTTGCCTGCTCCTGTTTTACCTATCAAATAAACAAATTCTCCTTTTTTTATCTCAAGGTTAATATCTGTCAGTATCGTCTTTTCGTAGGAAAGAGATACATTTTTCATGTATATTGAAATATCTTGCGTCATAATGGCTCTAATTATTTTATAAGGCTACAAAATCCCCCCCCCCATACGTCTTAATCTTCTGATTATCATAACATGCACCAACTCCACATACAAAAACCACGACAAAATAATGATTATAATAAAAACTATATCGCTAACCAAGAAAGCAAGTATGGTGGAAATTATTGATATGCAAAAAGAAATTGTGAAAGTGGTTAAGGTACATCTTTGATGAGAGTAACCTAAACGAATAAAAAAGTGATGTATATGAGTTTTGTCAGGACTAAAAGGAGATTTACCTCTTCGTACTCTACTAATAAAAACCCTTAATGTATCAGCAAAAGGCAAGTAAAAATATCCCAAAAATGGAGCAACGTGGGCTTTCATTTTTAAGCCAAATATACTATCCTCTGATGAAACACCAGCATTGTATTTCATTGCCAAAATAATAAATATGGTTATAAGGGTACCTATAAATAAGGAACCAGTATCTCCCATAAAAATTTTTGCTTTTTGCCAATTGTACCTCAAAAAACCTATAATGGCCCCCATAATTGCAATAAGACATACCTCTATAAACATAGGAGATAAAGGAGTGCCAATATCTGCTCCTCTAACTTGAAAAACAAAGAAAAGAAACAAGAATAAAAAAGTATTCAAAGCCTGCATTCCTGCCTGTCCGTCAATGCCGTCTATAAGGTTATAGGAATTGACTACAACTATAAAGAAAAATATAGTAATAGGATAGGACAGCCATGCAGGTATGTTTATTATCTGTTGAGAATTAAATCCTGACATTGATGTTATTGTTATACCTATATGACAAAACAATAGTCCAACTGCTATTTCAAATAACAGTTTTGTCCAAGCTCCAAGACTATTCATATCATCTCTTATGCCCACCAAAATCATTATAAACAAACTGAAAGCAAAACTTATCAAATAACTAAAGTTTGAAGGATTGAAGTAAGCAAAAATCATAGTTGTAACACTTGCAACAAAGCCTAAAAATATAACCACTCCTCCCATGTGAGCAGTATAACCTGTGTGTATTTTTCTACCTCCCGCTTTGTCTAATACTTTGTATTTAACCATCAAGCGAATAAAAAGTGGCATTATTAACAATACCAAAACCACAGCAATTAGAAATGTTGTAATGTATATACCCATAATCTAAATTAAAAACATTTTAACTTTACAAAAGTACAAAAAAATAAGATTTTATAATCCTATTGTTCTGTAATTTGTTTTTTTTGTGTTCTCTATAAATTGTTGTTTTAAATAGAAAGAATACGAAACAGTTTTAAACACTGTTTCGTATTCTTTCTATTTATTTTTCTTCCTCAATATCAAATCCCATACTCTCCTCAGCCACCATATCTCTGTTGGCTTGCTCTTCCATTATTCTGTCCTCGTGAGAGTAGTCGCCGTGTACAAGTTTGAAAGAATGAGTATTTTTTCCTTCTTCTAAATCATCCAAAGTGGTCTCCTCCTCTTTTTCTTTGAACATATCTTTATCAAAATCTTCATCGTTGATATGCTCGTCTATTTTTACATCAACTTTGACCATATACATAACCTCTTCGGTCGCCAAAGGCACCAAAAACATAGGAGTCCCGTCTGGTTTGGATATTTTTTGAATATTATCTGCATACCCCTCAGCATACAAAGTATTAAAGAGTTCCATATCTTTTTCTGGTAGGTTTTTGTAACTGACAATCAGTCTCTTTTTGTCTTGTTTCTTAGTTGCTTTTCTCATAATAAGTCCTCAAATATTTTTTGCAATATTAGTGAGTTTTTTTTATTTACAGCAAATTTTATCAAAAAAAAATATCAATACACTTCTAAAAAAAACTTTTCTTACTCATACACAATAAAAAAACTCTTACCTTTTATAAGTTGTTTAAGGTTAGCATAGGTTACAGGCACAGCCTACACCCACAGGGTGTTTTATAAGGGCACAGGCTCAGCCTGCTTATAAGGGCATAGTCATAAAAAAAAAACTTAATGTTTCGCTTTGTGTCTATGCTAACTCATCATAACCTTTTACAACCTATGCTAACCTATCAAAGTAACGGCTCTGCCCTTATAAAACTGGCAATGCCTGCAAACCTAACAAAACTTACAAAAAAAATAGAGAAATCGGTTTACTGATTATCAATAAGTTACAAATAAAAAGTGTGCACGCGTTTGGTCGGGTCAAAAAATCTTCGTAACTTTGTAAGAGAAAAAGATACCTAGCACAAAATTAACGATTTTTACACCTGTAACTACTTGATAATCAATAATAACGAATCTTCGTTTCGATTTTTCGAAACGAAGATTCGTCGAAATAAAACGAAGATTCATTTTTGCAAAATTCCGTTTTGAAAAAATTTTTCTTCAAAAAACCCTTCGAAAACGCTGATTTTCAAGAAAATTGCCCATTTTTGACCCTTCTAAAAAGGTTAACTATCTGATAATCAACACAACTTTCCTTATTTTTGCTTTTAAATAGGTATTTACGAAAAAAACCGAAAAAATTTTTTTGCCTGTTTTTTTAATGAGTTAGCATAAGTTGTGATAAGTTATTATGAGTTGTGATAGGGCAGAGCTGTAAAAAAAAGTAAAGGCTTTGCCCATATAAAACAGACTGTGCCTGTGACCATATAAAACACCCTATGGGTGCACCCTGTGGGTGTAGGCTAAGCCTGTAACATATGTTAACCTATTCTAACTTATTACACATTATACACTTTTATAATAAAAAGTAACACAGCAAACTTCTACAATAAGTCTGCTGTGTCGTAAAAAACAATAATGTTAATCAAAAAAAATAGTAATCATGAAAACATATCTTTCATTTTGTCAAAGAAACTCTTTTCTTTCTTTGATGGGTTGGGTTTAAAACTATCAAAGGCTTCAAGTTTTTCCAATAAGGCTTTTTGTTCTTTGGTTACAGCTTTTGGTACCCAAACATCAACTCTAACCAACAAATCACCTCTTGAATAAGTATTATTTACCTCAGGTAAGCCTTTACCTCTTAATCTATAAATCTTGCCGCTTTGCATTCCTTGCTCTACCTTAAATTTTACCTTGCCATTAAGAGTAGGCACTTCTATAGTTGTTCCCAATACGGCTTGAGCAAAAGTGATATAAGTTTGCAAACAAAGATTGTTGCCGTCTCGTTCAAAGTTTTCGTGAGGTACTTCTTCTACGGAAACTATCAAATCTCCCGCTATACCATTTCTTGCTCCCGCATTGCCTTTGCCAGAGAAAGATATTTGCATTCCATCTGTTACACCTGCAGGAATGTTTATTTCTATCACCTCTTCGCCCATTACTATGCCATCTCCATGACAATGAGGACACTTATCTTTGATTATCTGTCCCTCTCCGCCACAGTTTGGACAAACGCTTTGAGTCTGCATTTGCCCAAGAAAAGTCCTTTGTACCTGAGTAACCACTCCGCTACCATGGCACTGAGGACAAGTTTCCATCTTGCTGCCTGCTTGAGCTCCAGAACCATTACAATCTTTGCAAGGAATATATTTGTTGACTTTTATTTTCTTCTTTACCCCTTTATCAATTTCTTCTAAGGTTAGTTTCATTTTAACCCTTAAAGATGAGCCTCTATTTACCCTTCTGCCTGTTCCACTTCTTTGCCCTCCTTGAAAACCTCCAAAACCACTAAAACCACTAAAACCGCCGAAGCCACCAAAATCTCCAAAAATATCTCCAAACCTGCTAAAAATATCATCCATATTGATGCCGCCACTGCCAAATCCTCCTCCATCTCCTAAGCCAGCCTCTCCAAATTGGTCATATCTTGCTCTCTTATCCTTATCAGATAGAACACTATAAGCCTCTGCCGCTTCCTTGAATTTTTCCTCTGCCTCTTTATCTCCGGGATTGCGGTCGGGGTGATATTTTAGTGCAAGTTTTCTATAAGCCTTTTTTATTTCGTCTTCGCTTGCTGTTTTATTTATTCCCAAAACCTCATAAAAATCTCGCTTTGCCATAATTATCTCCTATACGTTTTTTTTATATGCTTACCACAACTTTAGAATATCTTATTACCTTATTGTTTAAATAATATCCTTTTTGGACTTCGTCAAATACCTTACCTTTATCTTCTTCTTTTTGTGCTGGAATTTGAGAAACTGCTTCGTGTAAACTCTCATCAAAATTCTCTCCTTTGGCATTAATAGGTTTTAGTCCCTTTTTCTCCAAAGTGGAAAGAAGTTTTTTGTAAATAAGACACATTCCTTCTTTTGCATTTTTCAAACTCTCTTCTTCTTGTTTGTCCATTGTTTGTAGAGCTCTCTCAAAATCATCCACAATAGGTAAAATTTCTTTTATCAGACTTTCGGAAGCATTTTCTATGATTTCCAAACGCTCTTTGCTTGTACGTCTCCTATAATTTTCAAACTCAGAATACAACCTTAAATACTTGTCGTTTATCTCTACAAGTTTTTCACCCAAAGATATTTGTTCTTTTTCCAATTCTTGCTCCTCTTTTTCAACCTCCTCTTGCAATTGCTCCCCAGTTGTCTCTTGTTTTGTTTGTTCTTCTTTATTTTCTGATTGATTTATTTCCTCTTGCTTTATATTTGCTTCTTCCATCTTTTTTCTACGTTTTTTTAGTTTGAACATACACATATACAAAATTTATTCCTTTAATTGTCTTTACTGACAAAATGTCATAAAAAAAATTAAAGTCTTTATTCTAATTTTCTTTTTATAAAAACATCCATAGGTTGCAAAGGCTTGTCCTCTATTTTCCAAACAAAACCTTTTAATTTTTTGTTTTCCATAGGCAATTTATCATCATCGTCCATATAGAAAGAAGGGTTTTCTAAGGCTGTCATTTTCTTTATTTCACCCTTTGAAAAATAGAGATTTAATTGTTTTGCTTTGCCTATGTTTACTCCTAACAATTGCTTTGTTTTCAAAGGCTTTTGTTGTGTTATGGTGTCTTTTGTTGTTTGTCCTTGTATTGCTATGGTGTCTTTTGCTTTTTTTTCTTCCCATAGATAATAAACTATCTCGGTATTGCCTTCGATTTCGGCATAATTTATACTATTTTTCTCAAACCAGCCTGTTAGATGTTTCCCTATTACTTGATTAAAAAACTTCTCTGTTAGAGTATCTGAATTTTGTACTATAATAGGGTTGGGAAACATATACATTTTTTTTATTCCTTTGCTATTGGTCTCCATAATTATGGTATCGGAGGAGAGTTGAGAATTTTCTGTCCATATCATAGGAGAACAGAGCATTGTTAAAATAGAGTCCTCCACCTTATAATGACACCATTGGCTTGCTCCTTGAATATCCTCTCTAAAAAATTTGCAATAAGGAAAGCCATACAAATCATAAACCTTATAATTGGTATCCATTTCAACCCTTATTGTATCCGAATGAAAAAAAAGTGTATCCTCATTGTCTATTTGTTTGCAAAGCACTTGTCCAGTAAGTATAGCAATAGAAATAGTATCTATGGTGGAAAGCACTGCACTATCGCAAGTAACTATCATATCGTTGGCTGTGTCTTGCATAAAAAGATTGCCATAAGCATAGCCTTCTTTGTTTTGTTTATGATAATAAATAGTATCACCCGTAATAAATTGGTCTTTGGTAAAGATTTGTGGACGAAGCGAGCAGTATATCTCCTCTGTCTCTGTGTTGTAATTCCCTTGAGTGGTCAAAACCCTTGTGCTATCCTCCATCATAATCATCTCTGTTGCTCCTACAAAAGTAGCCTCCTTCGTTTTGCTATCATAGTAGAGAGAATCCGTATATATTGTTGCATCAGGTGAGGTTAAAACCACTGAATAATAAAAATTAAACACTTTATCATCAATAAAATATATTCCTTCCTTACTTTTCAGAGTGTTTTCTTTGTCCCAAATATCTGCCCCGCTAACATAACGGACCGTATTGTCGTTTCTGTCCCAAAGCAAATAATCTGTTTGAAGAGTTACTTCGTCATCTTCTAAAATAACGGCTTTTCCTGTCAGATGCCCCACTCTTTCATTGCCATAATAATGCAGTTCATCTCCTGTCAAGCGAGTATCATTTTGCACCATAACTATATTGTTAAAGGCAAAAAAATAATTTTCTTTCTTATTATAGATAGCAGAATCACAATACATTGTCATACTATCATGAATAAAAACAACATTGTTTATAAGAGTCATATCGTCTGGTTTTTCGGGACGAACAAAACCTATCTTGGAACTGTAATCAATTTTTTTCTGTCCCATGACCAAACAACTGCAAAGCAATAACAATAAAAATAAAAAAATCTTTCTGTACTCCACTTTAAGATAAATTTCCTTTGGCAAAATTACAAAATATTTACATTTTCAACATAAATATTTAAATATAGAAGCAAAGGTTGATGATTTACTCTTATTTTATAGAAAAATTGTATCTTTGCAAATTAAAAAAAGTAAGGGTAAGGTAATGGGAAAGGCAAGAAATTGGAATTTAAAAGTGCAGGGTAACGAGCAAACGGTAAAAAGTTTGGCTTCAAGTTTGTGTACGCCAAAGGAAAATCCCTCTGAACAAGACAAAAGAACCTCTGTAATAATTTCCAATCTTTTGGTACAGCGTGGAGTTACTGATTTTTTCCAAGCCAAATCTTTTTTTAGACCCGATTTGAATAATTTGCATGACCCTTTTTTGATGAAAGGTATGGAAAGGGCAGTAAATCGTATTTTTGAAGCCAAAGAAACACAGGAAAAAATTCTTATTTACGGTGATTATGATGTTGATGGTACTACCGCGGTGGCTTTGGTTTATTCTTATTTGAGGGAGTTTTATGCTAACATAGATTTTTACATACCTGATAGATATGAGGAAGGGTATGGAGTTTCTTTTAAGGGTGTGGATTATGCTAAGGAAAATAATATATCCCTTATTATCTGTTTGGACTGTGGTATAAAGGCAACAGAGGAAATAAAATATGCAAATGAGAGAAATATAGATTTTATTGTTTGCGACCATCATTTGCCAAGCAAAGATTTGCCTGAGGCTTATGTTATTTTGGACGCAAAGTTGGAGGATGCAACATACCCGTACAAAGAATTGAGTGGTTGTGGAGTGGGTTTTAAATTGATACAAGCTCTGCAGAAAAAAAGGGGGTTGGAGGTAAAGGAGTTAGAAAAATATTTAGACCTTGTATCTGTTAGTATAGCGGCAGATGTAGTGCCTTTGACGGGAGAAAACAGAACTTTGATGCAACTTGGTCTAAAACGTATAAATACTCAGCCTTGCATAGGTTTAGAAGAGATACTTTTGAGTGCGGATATTAAACGCAACGATAATACAAATAATGATAAGAAACTTTATTTTTCCAAAGAATTGACCATTGCAGATTTGGGTTTTTCTATAGGACCTCGTATCAATGCGGCTGGCAGAATGGATAGCGGTAGAAAAGCGGTAGAATTGCTTATTGCTACGGATAAACAACGCGCTAAAGAATTAGCCCAACAAATAAACGAAAACAACGAAGAAAGAAAACGCAAAGACAAACAAGCCACTCAAGAGGCAGAACAAATGCTTAAAAACAGTGGAAGTGATGAAAAGAAAGCAGTGGTACTTTATAATGAGCAATGGCACCAAGGAATAATAGGTATAGTGGCTTCTCGTATAGCAGAACAAGAGAATAAACCTGTTGTAATATTTACAAAAACTAATGATGTTATAACGGGTTCGGCGCGTAGTGTAAAAAATTTTGATATATATACAACCATAGAAAAGCATAGGAAACTTTTGACTCATTTTGGAGGACATAAGTTTGCGGCAGGTTTGTCTTTGAAAGAGGAAAATTATGAAACATTTAAACAACTTTTTGAGCAAGAAGTAGAGCAAACTATACAAGACGAAGAACTTTTGCCAGAGATAAGCGTTGATATGGAGATAAAGTTAGGAGATATAAACGATAAATTGTTTAGACTTCTAAATAAAGAACTACAACCTTTTGGTCCAGATAATAACGAGCCTGTTTTCTATTCTACTCGTGTTTATGGTTTTTTGAACAGCGCAAAGGTTGTGGGAAAAAATCACTTAAAATTTTCCGTTATATCCACAGATAGAAGTACTCCTATTTCTTGTATAGGTTTTTGTTTGGGGGATTATTATCCTTTACTAAAAAACGATGAGCCTGTGGATATTTGTTACACTATAGAGGAGAACGAATTTCGCTCTCGTAGGGAGTTACAATTAAATATCAAAGATATAAGAAAAAGCATACAAGAATAATTTTTTTTAAAAGGTAATTGCTATAGAGTTGCCTATGTTTAGAGTTTTGAAAGGATGGGAATCGTTTTCTATCTTTATTTTTGTCCTTGTATAAAAAGCAAAGAAACTTAATAAAGTATGGCTTGAAAGCAAAAGCGTAAGCCTTCCTCCTATTTCATACCTTATATTATCTTGTCTTGGTATCTTAACAGGAAAACGTCTATAATGTTCGCTGTAAGTATATCCTATGCCCAAATTTGAGCAAAGAAGTATACGGGAATGCAAGGGTAACGAAAAATATTGATTTATACCTAAGTAGTAAAAAGAAATATCTCTTTTGTCCCAAGAAATAGGGTCGTAGTATCTATAGTTGGAGTAATCTGCAGATAAACCATTTCCTAAGTATTTGTTATAAAAATAGCCAGCAGTTGCACCAACGCTTGCTCCGTTTAGAAATTTTACATTTCTATTATCTGATAAAGAATAGTCATTGAAAGAGTAATTATAACTTGTTGTCAAACCTAAAAAAACATTATTTTTTCTATTTTCAAATGGTGGATTGTTGATACTATTTTTGTCTTTAAATAATAAATCTCCTAAATAGTAAGCCAATTCAGAGGAAAACAACCCTATGGAAGCACCTGCCAAAACATCACCCACCCAATGTCTGTTGTTCATTACTCTCATTGTGCCGGTAAAAGTAGCAAGAGAGTAGGCAAGAGTAGATAAAAGATAATTATCAGTAGCATATTCTTTTACAAATATATTAGCATTCATAAAGGCAAAATAAGTGTGTCCTGAGGGAAAAGCATTGTTACCTGTAATATCTGGACGTTTAGCATAAATATTTTTTTTCATTGTTTTAACCGAACCATATCCCAAAACATAAGAGAGAAAACTTACACTAAGCAATTTTGCCCAAGAAGAATTACTTTTGACACCCGATAATTTTAGCCCTATGGTAAGAGCAAAAGGAAAATATTGAGTATAATCATCTATAGATACATTGAAATTTGGGTGATGTATGCGTCTATAATTAGAAAAATCTATTTTTTCACTACTAATTCTAACTCCTTGCATAAACAAAGGAATTGAAATAAGACTTACTTGTGTTAGTTTGTTGTTTAATGCTCTATCAACAAAAGTGGTATCTTTTCTGTGTTGAGCCTTTAGAATAATGGAAATTAGTAATAGAGCAACAAGGCAGCAAATTTTGTAGTTCATAAAAACACTTATTTTTTTTGTTTAACTTATTTGTTTGAGTATGTTAAAAATTATTTTTTCTTCATTTTCCCAAGATAGTTCTTTTTGAGCCAAAAGGCTATTGTTTGACCAACTTTGCAACAATTCATTGTTGTTCAAAATAGAGTTGATAGTCTTTGATATGTTTTCTTTTGTCGGCTCATTTATAAAACAACCTATATTGTATTTTTCCACAATATTTTTTATTTCAGGCAAAGGAGTGCATACTATAGGAGTGGCTGTATTTATGTATTCAAAAATTTTGTTTGGCAGAGATATTCTATAATTTTCGTTAGTGGGTCTATCCAAAGACAAGCCTATGCTTGCCTTTTTTGTATAAGAAATCATTTGCTCAAAGGTCAAGCGACCGGTAAGAATTACTTTGCTTTTCAAATTATTATCTACAACCAATTTTTCCAAATCTTTTATTACATCTCCACTTCCCATAATATACAGTTTGGCATCAACATCTTTCATTGCCAAAACAATATCCTCTAAACTTCTGTCTATATTTGTGGCACCTTGCCAAACAATAACTTTTTCTTTCATAGGAAAGGTTTTTGCCTTAGATTCTTTGTTTTGCAAAGGTATGTTTCTGACAACTTTGGCTTCTATATTATAATTGTTTTTGAAATAATCTTTTATAGGGTCGCAAACGGTTATAACATATTTTAATTTTGGCAACATAAATCTTTCCAAACATAGCCAAACTTTTTGAGCTTTTGGGTTATTTTGTAATTCAGCAACTTGACAAAACATTTCATGAGAGTCAAAAATTATCGGTTTTTTCCTAAGTTTGCCAACAAAAAAACAGCCCAACAAAGTATCCAAATCATTAGCCCAAATAATATCCAAACGCTTAAAAAGAAGGTAAAAAAATATTCTAATATTCAATTCAGCATAGTAAGCAAAATTCTTTTTGAATATACGTCTTATGGGATGTAAAACAAAATCTTTTTGTTTCTCTTGCTTATTATACTTTGATTTTAAGCACAAAAGATGTACCCCAAGTCCAAATTTGTTTAAACTATGGCAAGTTTTTCTCACCCTATTATCATTATAAACATCGTTGCTTACACAGACAAAAATTGTTTTCATTCAGTTTATTTATTAAATTTTAACTTAACAAATACAGGATAATGGTCAGAAAAAGTTCTTTTTATAAAAGGATTATCGTCTTTTGTCTTTTTATCTGTGTTCTCTGTCCAATAACCATCGGTCAAAACAGCATAGTTCCTCACCAAAAAGTCCTTAGATATAAAAACGTGGTCTATACGTCTATTTGTTTTTTTATCGGGGTTGAAAGCATTGTAAGTTCCATTTTCTGCAAAAATATTGTTTGTCAAAGTATAAGAATCAAACAAAAAACCTGATTGAGAAATAATTGTGTAGGCAGGGCTGTTTTGGTCGCTATTAAAATCTCCTGTAAGTATTATGGGACTATCTTTTGCTATTTCTTTTATTTTTTCCAAAACCAAAAGGCTTCCTTTTTCTATTGCTTCTTTGCCTTTGTGGTCTAAATGAAGATTAAAGAAAAACAACGTTTTGCCCGAAGTTTTTTCTTTGAATTTTCCCCAAGAGCAAATTCTAACCTTAGCCGCATCCCAGCCTATAATAGGTTTATCGGGCGACTCATTAAGCCAAAAATTACCCTTGTCTAACAATTCATATTTTGTTTTGTTGTAAAATATGGCTGAATGCTCTCCTTTATTTTTCCCGTTATCTCTTCCTACGCCTATATAAGAATAATCTTTTAAGATACTTAGCATTTGTTTCAATTGCTTGTGAGAAGCCTCTTGAGAGCCAAATATATCAGGTTCTACAAAATTTATTTGAGCACAGAGTTTTGGGTAACGATTTTCCCAGATATCTCCTTTGGCTTTGTCTGAGTGCATAATACACCTTATATTATAAGACCCTACTATAATATCTTGTCCTTTAGTTATACAGCAACTTATAACAAATAATAATAATATAAGTAAACGCTTCATAATTCTTTTTTACTTTATTACACCCACTACTAACGCAAAAAAGAAAGAAAAATTTTAAATAGATACAAATAGGTTCTAATAAGTTTGCATGTGTTATAAAATTTTTATCTCTCATAAAGAACTTTGCTTTGACAATAAAAAAAGAAAACTTGCGTTTTGAAAAGCGAAATTTGTTAGAGTTATGGCAAAATTAGAGGAAGATTTTTTAGAAAAATGCACACATAAAGACTATCCTGCAAAGGGTGTAAGTTTTATAGATATATTTCCCATATTAAGAGAATTTTATCCGCAAGATTTTGAGCAAAAGTTTAGCGGTAGGTTTGACGATAGTGTTGTTTTTGTACCGGAGGCAAGAGGTTTTTTATTTTATGGACATATAAATCCTAAACTTTCTGTGCCTTTGAGAAAGCCCAACAAATTGCCGGGAAAATTATATACGTTTAGTTATCAAAAAGAATATGGTGATGATGCTTTATGTTTTTCCTTACATCATCTAAAACAAGCTATAAACTGTTACTTGCAGACTCATAAGTGCGAGGACAATATAATACCGATAACTTTTTTTGATGATATACTTGCTACGGGAGGTACTACGAAAGCCTTTATATCATATATAGAAAATATTAAGGTGGAGGGATATTCTTTCAAAGTAAAGGACTGCAAATTTTATATCATACTTAATGACCTTTGCGGTAAAGATGTTCTCAGTTCTCTCAATATACCTATCACAAGCGTCTATGAAATATAGAATATAATTAATCAAGTAAGTAAAACAAATAAAAAAAGTTGGAACTATTATTTAGAAATAACTCCAACTTCTTTTTTTTGTGTAAAAAGAAACTTACTTCGATATAAAATCTTTTATTTGAGAGATGTTTACACGTTCTTGCTGCATGGTATCTCTTTCTCTTATGGTTACGCTTTCGTCTTGTGCTGTTTGAGAATCTACGGTAATACAATAAGGAGTGCCTATGGCATCGTGTCTACGATAACGTTTGCCTATGGTATCTTTCTCCTCGTAGTGAGTACGGAAAGAAAGTTTTAAATCATCGCAAATCCTTCTTGATATCTCGGGTAGTCCGTCTTTATTTACCAAAGGCAAAACAGCACAACGATAAGGTGCCAACATTTTAGGAAGTTTCAAAACTACTCTTTGAGAAGAGTCTTCCAAAGTTTCTTCTGTATAAGCATAAGACAAAACAGCAAGAAATGTCCTGTCCAAACCAATAGAAGTTTCTACGCAATAAGGAGTATAACTTTCATTTATTTCACTATCAAAATATTGTATTTTTTTGCCCGAGTATTCTTGATGACGTTTAAGGTCAAAATCTGTTCTTGAATGTATGCCTTCCAATTCTTTAAAACCAAAAGGAAATTCAAACTCTATATCTGTTGCGGCGTTGGCATAGTGAGCTAGTTTTTCGTGGTCGTGATAACGATATTTTTCTTTTGGAATACCAAGAGAAAGATGCCAATTCATACGCTCTTGTTTCCAATACTCAAACCATTGCATTTCAGTACCAGGACGGCAGAAAAACTCCATTTCCATTTGTTCAAATTCTCTCATTCTGAAAATAAACTGACGTGCAACTATTTCATTACGAAATGCTTTACCAATTTGGGCAATACCAAAAGGAATTTTCATTCTACCTGTTTTTTGTACGTTGAGGTAGTTGACAAATATTCCTTGGGCTGTTTCGGGTCTCAAATAAATGGTATCACTATCCTCGCTCAAACTTCCTATTTTGGTAGCAAACATAAGATTGAATTGACGCACATCTGTCCAATTTCTTGTTCCAGATATAGGACAAGCAATTTCCAACTCTATTATCAATTCCCTAAGTCCTTTCAAATCGTTGGCATTCATAAGGTCGGAAAAACGCTTATGTATGCTTTCTATTTGCTCTTTATATCCCTTAACTCTTTCGCTTGTTGCAAGAAACTGCTCTTCATTAAAATTATCTCCGAAACGTTTCTTTGCCTTAGTTATTTCTTTATTGATTTTCTCTTCTATCTTTGCTATATGGTCTTCTATCAAAACATCAGCACGATAACGTTTTTTGCTGTCTTTGTTGTCTATAAGTGGGTCGTTAAAAGCATCAACGTGTCCGCTTGCTTTCCAAATTTTTGGGTGCATAAAAACAGCAGAATCAATTCCTACAATGTTTTCGTGCATTTGAGTCATTGCTTTCCACCAATAGTGTTTGATATTATTTTTTAACTCGACTCCGTTTGGTCCATAATCATAAACAGCAGAAAGTCCGTCATATAATTCGCTTGACTGGAATACAAAACCATATTCCTTTGCGTGCGAGGTTATCTTTTTAAAAAAATCTTCTGTATTTGTCATGATAATAAATGTGAGTTAGTTGTTTATGAATTCATATTAAGAAGAAACTCTTCATTTGTGCGAGTTACACTCATTCTGTCTTTCATCAAGGTCATTGCCTCAGAAGGTGTCATATCGGAAATATAGTTTCTAAGCACTAACATACGAGAAAGAACGTTTTCAGTTAGCAACAAATCATCCCTTCGGGTAGAAGAAGCAACCAAATCAACCGCAGGGTAAATACGTTTGTTAGCTAGTTTTCTATCCAACTGCAACTCCATATTTCCAGTTCCTTTAAATTCCTCAAAAATTACTTCGTCCATTTTAGACCCTGTTTCTATTAAAGCTGTCGCTATAATGGTTAAAGAACCTCCATTTTCTATGTTTCTTGCCGCTCCGAAAAATCTTTTAGGTTTTTGCAATGCGTTTGCCTCAACACCACCGCTCAACACCTTACCGCTTGCAGGAGCAACAGTATTGTAAGCACGAGCCAATCTTGTAATAGAGTCCAAAACTATAACAACATCATGCCCACATTCTGTCATACGTTTTGCTTTTTCTAAAACAATGTTTGCTATTTTTACATGCCTATCCGCCGGCTCATCAAAGGTAGAAGCAATAACCTCGGCGTTTACTGTACGTTGCATATCAGTAACCTCCTCGGGTCTTTCATCTATAAGCAACACTATAAGATAAACATTTGGGTGATTGGCAGCAATGGCGTTTGCTATTTCTTTTAGAAGTATAGTTTTTCCTGTTTTAGGAGGAGCAACTATCAATGCTCTTTGTCCTTTGCCTATAGGTGTGAATAAATCTATAATACGAGTGGAAATAGATTCTGCTTTATGTCCTGTGAGTTTAAATTTTTCCTCAGGAAACAAAGGAGTCAAGTAATCAAAAGGTATTCTGTCTTTTATACTTTCTGGTCTGCGTCCATTAACCAAAGTAAGTTTAACCATAGGGAAATATTTTTCATTTTCCTTTGGAGGACGTATAAAGCCAGAAAGGGTATCTCCTGTTTTTAGGGCAAAAAACTTTATTTGTGATTGAGAAATATATATATCATCTGGTGAGTTTAAGTAGTTATAATCACTTGAACGCAAAAAACCATAACCATCAGGCATAACCTCAAGCACACCTTCTGCTTCAACCATACCTGTAAGGTCAACGGTAGTGTTGTAGTTGCTTGAAGTGTTCTCATTGTTGTGAGGTTTTGGTCTGTTGATTGGAGATGGTGTAGGCTCTTTTATAGGTTTATTTATTGGAGTCTGTTCCAAATTAGCAGGTCTTTGAATTGGTTTTTCTGTTGGGTACAAATCTGCATTTACCAATTTATTTATAACCTCTTGCTCGGTTAGTATTTTTTTTGGTCTACCAACTTTTCTTTTTGGTTGTACTTGTTCAGCAGTTTGTTTTTGCTCTGTTATAGTATTTGTTACTCTACTTGGATTAAAATCAGGTAGTGTTATGTTTTCAATAGATGGAATTTCGGGTAGTTTTGCCGTATTTAGTTCCTGTATTATTTGTTTTTTTGCATCGGCAAGAGTAGAAGAGGTAATTTCTGTTTTAGCCGTTTTAATATTTGACTCTGCAACAGGCTTTGGTCGCAAACGAGTGCGAGCATGTCTTTGCTCTGTGTTTGGATTAGATGAGTTTGTTTGATTTTCCATGCTTTCCTTTTTAGATGGTCTTCCACGTCTTCTCTTTACAATTTGCTTTTCACTATTAAGAGTTTCTGTGTCAGGGTGTGAAGCCTGATAATCAAGTATGGAATACACTAACTCTTGTTCGTTCAAGCGTTTAGTTTTTGCAATATTCATAGACTCTGCTATAGCTCTGAGTTCTTCTATAGTTTTAGTCTCAAGTGTCGCCTTATTATAAAACATAAATACTTATTTTAATTACACAAAACATCAGACTGATGCTTTATTATTAATTTATTTCTTATGGGAAATTTTTTTATAAAAATAAAAAACTCAAACTTTATCTCAAATCCAAAGAAGACTTTATCTTTATTATCTACGCTCTACCATCCTATATTATTACAACTAACTTCCTTATCTAAAAGAATTATTCTCAATACCAAGTCTCATCACTTTTGAGAATGCAAATTTACAATGATATTTTATAACAGCAACAATTTTTTTATATTTTTTTTACATAAGTTCGTTTCGAGCCGAGTCTTGTCTTATAAATATAAACAGCATAAGAGTAAAAGCCCAAAGGGAAGAGCCACCATAAGAGATAAAAGGTAAAGGTATTCCTATAACAGGTAGAAGCCCTATGGTCATACCTATATTTACAAAGAAATGAAAAAATATTATTCCGGCAATACCATAACCGTATATTCTTGCAAAGTTACTCCGCTGACGCTCTGCCATTTTTATGATTTTGACGCACAACCATACAAATACAAAAACGATAATAATGCTACCAACAAAGCCCCATTCCTCTCCTATGGTACAGAATATAAAATCGGTATCTTGTTCAGGTACAAAATTAAATTTTGTTTGAGTACCTTGCAAAAAGCCCTTACCTAACAATCCACCTGAGCCTATGGCTATTTTTGATTGATTTACATTGTAACCTACTCCTTTAAAATCTTGCTTTTGTCCGAGCAAAACCTCAATACGGTCTTTTTGATGTGAGCCTAGAACCTCATTGTAACCAAATCTTACTCCAAAAACAACAGTAACACAGAAAACCAATATACCAAGAAAATAAATAAACTTGGTTTTGCGATTGTGTCTATGTACTATAAAATATGTTATAAGAATCGTTGCTACCAATATTGCTGATAGAATATAAGGGTTAAAAAGCAATGCAAGTATGAACAATAATATTGCTACTGCTCCAAAAATCAAAACATATAAAGAAAGTCCCTCTCTAAACAATACAAATATAAAAGAAAGAAAGACTAAAGCCGAGCCTGTATCGTTTTGCAAAAGTACCAAAAGCATAGGCAAAACAACAATTCCTATGGCTGTCAGTTTGGTTTGCCATTTGCTCATATCTACATTTATGGTTGAAAGATATTTTGCTAAGGCTAAAGCTGTCGCAGGTTTGGCAAATTCTGAGGGTTGTATTCCAAATTCACCGACCCCCAACCAGCTCCTTGCTCCTTTGGTAACTGAACCTGTAACGAGGACAATTAATAACATTCCTATACAGATGGCATAGATTAGATAAGAGGTTTGAGAGAAAAATTTTGGGTCGGTAACCATAACAAACATAGCAATAACCATCGCTGCTACTATCCAAACCAACTGTTTGCCATATCTACAAGAAAAGTCAAAAATATTAGAACGTTCCCCATCATAAACCGCAGCATAAATACTAATCCAACCGGTCAAAATCAAAAACAAAAAAGCTATAACAACTCTCCATTCTATATTTTTTATTATCCCTTGTGCTTTCTTATCCATGTCTTTGTTTTGTTATAAATTATTCGTTGTTGTTTGTTGGTTGAGAGGTAGAAGAATTGGTATTTTGCTCTTTATTTGCTGTATTTTTCTTTTTTGTCTTGGTGTTTATTCTTTGCAGAGGCAAAGGCTGACAAGGTGCTGCCTGCATATATTGTTGTTCTATTTCCTTGCGTTCCACTTCTCTTTTTATATACTTTTCTATTATAAGCCCCGCTATTGGTGCTGCCCAAGTTCCACCGCCTCCACGTGCATTTTCTACATAAACAGATACTGCTATTTTAGGCTCGTCTTTTGGTGCAAAGGCAATAAATACTGAGTGGTCGGCTCCTATGTTTTCTGCTGTACCTGTCTTTCCACATACATTTAAATCTGGTACATCCGCTCTACGTCCCGTACCTCCCGGCAAATGTACTACTCCCCACATACCTTCCACTGCAACCCTCCACCAAGAAGATGCTATAAAAGAATAGTGTTTCTTTGTATATTTTTTGTATACTTTTTGTTGCTTCTCATCTCCGAAAGCCTTTACAACGTGAGGAGTTATATACCAACCTCTATTAGCAACCAAAGCAGCAAAATTGGCCATTTGAATAGGCACCACCATAACCTCGCCTTGTCCTATACTGTTGGAGTAAATTGTATGAAAGTTCCACCCAGTAGGATACCACCTGTTGTAAAAACTTGTATCGGGAATATAACCTTTGGCAACATTTGGCAAATCTATATCCATACGAGTGCCGAAGCCCATACGTTTCATTGCCTCAGTCCAAAGAGAAAGCCCATATTTGCTATCTATTTTTCCTGTCTTTGGGTTCTGTTGTTGAATTTCTCTTTGAAAAACTCTATAAAAATAAGGGTTGCAAGACATTTTTATAGCGTCTTTAACACTTGTAGCCGAAGGGTGATTATGACACCCTACCAAGCCTTTATCACAAGTAAAACCGCTATTTGGGTCTATTACTCCCATATCCAAAGCCACCAATGCTTGAGCAACTTTAAAAATACTACCCGGAGGGTATTGTGCCATCAAAGCCCTATTAAATAGAGGTTTGGAAATATCCTCAGCAAGTTTTTTATAATTTTTGCCTCTTTGTCTGCCGGCCAAAAGATTTGGGTCGTAAGAAGGAGCAGAAACAAAACAAAGAATTTCTCCTGTAGAGGGTTCTATGGCAACAATAGAACCTCTTTTGTTAGACATAAGTTTTTCAGCATATTTTTGCAATTCAAGGTCTATGGTAGAATAAAGATTTTCTCCTGCAATGGCAGGAATATCAAATTTTCCGTTTTGAAAAGAGCCCTTTTCTCTGTTGTGTACATCTACAAGAGTTATCTTATTTCCTTTTGTACCCCTTAATATATTCTCATAACTTTTTTCCACGCCACTCATTCCTATGTAGTCGCCTCGTTTGTAATAAGAATCCTCCTCTATCTTTTTCTCATTAACCTCTCCTATATAACCCAATACTGCTGCAGCAACGCTATCAGGATAGGAGCGTATAGTACGTTTTTGAGCATAGAAACCTTGAAAAGAATATAATTTTTCTTGTAAAGTAGCAAAGTCTTCTTTTAAAATCTGTTTTTCAAAAAATGAGGGAGTGTACATAGAGTATTTTTTTGCTTTCTCCATTTTTTTGATAAACTCCTCTTTACTAATATTTAACAAATTACAAAACGCATTTGTATCTATATTTTTCACTTGACGAGGAATAACCATAAGGTCATAAACAACCTCATTATAGACCAATAATTTGCCATATCTATCATAGACCAAACCACGCGAAGGATATTGAGTTACGTATCTAAGAGCGTTTCTATTAGCAAGTTCAGAATAAGTGTCATCTATTATTTGTATATAAAGCAACCGCATAAGGAAAATTATTCCTATTGTTACAAAAATACCTATAACTACAAATCTTTTTGATGAATTTTTTTTCATTAACTAAACTTCCGAACGTTACAAAAATTGACGTGCAAAGGTACAATATTTTTTTCAATTAAATAGGTTAGCACAGGCACAGCCTGTTTTATAGGGCATAGCTGTTAACTTTATAGGTTAGCATAGGTTATGATAAGTTGTTATAAGTTATGATAGAGCAAAGCCTTTATTTTTTTTTTAAGGCTTTGCCTTATCTCAACCTATGCTAACTCATAAAAACCTAACAAAACTAACAAAAAAAATAAGGAAATCGGTTTACTGATTATCAATGAGTTACAAATAAAAAGTGTGCACGCGTTTGG
>CAZVEO010000006.1:0-41262 GCA_964626385.1 uncultured Bacteroidaceae bacterium | reverse complement strand
TCAAGAAAAATGCCCAATTTTGACCCTTCGAAAAAGGTTAACTCATTGATAATCAATAGTAGCACTCTTATTTTTGACTTTTAAATAGGTGTTTACGAAAAAAACTGAAAAAATATTTTTGAGGGCTTTTTTTGATAGGTTATGATAAGTTAGCATGGGGTATAATAGGTTGTGATAAGGGCAGAGCCACACCCACAGGGTGTTTTATAAGTGCAAAGCCACTACTTTTTTAATGGCTCTGCTCTTATAAAACAGGCTATGCCTGTGCCCTTATAAAACAGCCTCAGGCTGTAACCTATAATAACTTATTAAAACTTATTACCACCAACTTATTTTTCAAATCTGTTTTTTATTGTATCTAATATTTTATAGGCGGTAAAATCTACTTGCATAGGTACCACAGCGGCAAAACCTTCGTTGATTATATTCCAATCTGCCATAGAGGAAGAGTCTTCGCAATGATATTGTCCTCCAAGCCAATAGATATTTTTTTCGTCTTCTTTCTGAGAGATTTTAAAATCCTCTGACCAATATCCTTTGGCTTGATGACCTACTTTTATACCTTTTATTTTGCCCTTAGGGAAATTAACATTAAGACAAATATCTTCTGTTAAACCATTGGTTAACACTTCTTTTGATATTTGTTTTACAAAAGGTAGGCAATTGGTCAAATCTGAGTTTTTATCATCTTCACACAAAGAGAAGCCAACACTTGCTACGCCTTCGCTACATCCCTCCATAACAGCAGCCATAGTACCCGAATACATTGTATTTATACTCGCGTTGGAGCCGTGATTTATACCTGCAAAAAGAAAATCAGGCTTTCGTGATAAAACTTTATCAAAAGCCATCTTTACACAATCCACAGGAGTACCATCTAAGGAGTATAATTCAAAGTTTTCTTGTTTTTCTATACATTCAAGCCTTAAAGGTTTGCCTACGGTAATGGAATGGCTTTGCCCCGACATTTCTTTTGCTGGTGCTACCACAACTACTTTGCCCATAGGTCTAAGTATTTCCCATAAGGCTTTAATTCCGTTTGATAAATAACCATCGTCATTGGTTACAAATATTAAAGGTCTTTCAATCATATTATTTGTTTTTTCAGCATAATAAGTCAAACATTCTTTGCAAAGACAATTATCAAATTTTTCTCTCATCTTTGCCAAATTTTCCTTTGATATGGTGTATTGCATACAAAAACAATCTTTGTTATGCTTACACTCAAATTCTTTTTTGCAATTTGGACATATTTTTTTCATTATCCAAAAGTATAGATAAATATTTTTGCAAAGGTAGTCATAAATTTCAAATACCACAAACTCTTTTTTCATTTAGTCTTTGCATATTTTTGTTAAAATATTTGGTAGATTGAAAAGTATTTTATATCTTTGCACCGTAGTGTTGAATAAAACTAAAACGAATTCTGAATTCCTACATTGCTATTCCTACTGTAAAACATTATATTAAAGGTCGTGAATTGATTATTATATCAAAAATAAAACGGAGGTTTTCGAAAATCCAACAACAGAGTAGGAAAAATTAAAACAATTTATTAGTTATGAAAAGGTTATTTATTACGCTTACGTTATTAGTAGGCATTGGATGTACAAGTGTATTATTTACAGCTTGTAACAATGAAGACGAAGGTCTAAAAACTCAAAATGAAGCGAGTTCTCAGAAAAAAATCAAACTACGAGGTACAGTGCTGTGTTACGCTTGGAGATTGGTTAATGGCGAATGGCAAAGAGTTGTCGTAAGATGTGAATGCTATTATGACACATTAACTAATATGTTATACATTATAGACAATACTGCACAAGGATTTGATATGTATGGTAATCAAATAAAATTCATATCATTTAATCCTAATGATGAAGGTAATCCAAACAAAGGTAAGTTTTCTTTTGTGGGTGAGAAAGATGGTGTATGCTATGCCTCTTTTACACAAGATGAAATGCTAAAACATTTTAAAGCTGAAAGGGAGGAATAAACAATGAAAAAAGTTTTTATTTGTTTTCTGTGTTGTTGCTTTTTGATGTATGACAATTCATATTCTCAAATACCCAAAGAGTTTCAAGGAGAATATAAAGCTGTTCTTGATTATCCTTTTCATGAAATAGCAGAACAAGTACACGAAGCCCTTATGGAACTTCCTTATAGTTCAGAGGGTATAAGATTTTATGATAGTGATTTATCAGTTGGTAATATCAGAAGTTCTGTAGAATCTGCGCCAAATTTTATTAGACCGAGTAAGATTGTTTTTGAAAATGAAAATGCTGTTGAAAGTATGGCAAAAGCATTACGAGAAAATAGTTTTCAAATCATAGATATAGAAAACAATGAAATCTACGACCCTGATGATATGACACTTATTATCAACTCCAATAGTATTTATAAGAAAAATAACAATACAGGAACAATTTCTCTTGTTTACAAATTAAAAGAAGATGATTCTTTTAATCTAATACATAAAGAGGAATCTTGGTATGATAAGCAACAATATTATCTATTAGTATTGGACTATGATGAATTATTGTATTTATCTCAAAATCAAATCTCAAAATTAAAACCAAATTATATAAATTTAGGTTATAGGGATGGAAATGTGTATATTATGTTTTACAGTGGTACAGCAGT
Source organism: uncultured Bacteroidaceae bacterium (assembly GCA_964626385.1). Lineage (GTDB taxonomy): Bacteria > Bacteroidota > Bacteroidia > Bacteroidales > P3 > Scybalousia_A. Next base: position 38,622 of record CAZVEO010000006.1, on the reverse strand, counting down.
CTATCCTTATATACTACACCCGATAAAAGACGCTATGTAAATTAACTTTAAGGAGGTAAAAAAATTACCTCCTTGTTTTAACTTATAGTAGCATACTTGTATATGGTTAGTGTTTATTGCACTATTCTTTGCCCAATAGCTGAAACATTTTCTTTTTATAGTTCTCTACTCCCGGTTGATTAAAAGGATTTACTCCTAAAACGTAACCGCTTACTCCACAACACAACTCAAAGAAATATATTATCCTTCCTATGTTGTCCTCGTCAATTTTTTCTATTTCAAAAGTTATTTGGCTTACTTGTCCTTCCAAATGAGCCAAACGTGTGCCTTCCTCGGCTTTATGGTTAATATCTGTTAGGGAAAAATTTAACAAATAATCCAATTTATCATCGTCTTGCTCCAATTTGGGAATAATCAAATGTTTGTTGCTATTTTTGACATGTAGGACGCTTTCAAACATAAGTCGCCTGCCCTCTTGTATATACTGCCCCATAGAGTGCAAATCGGTAGTATAACTGACGCTCGCAGGAAAAAGTCCTTTGTTTTCTTTGCCTTCGCTTTCTCCATATAGTTGTTTCCACCATTCAGACAGATAAATAAGGTTTGGTTGATAGTTGACTAATATCTCTATGCTTTTACCTTTGTTGTATAAAATATTTCGAGCAACAACATATTTCAAAGCTTCGTTCTCTTTGTTGTCAGCAAATAATATTTTTTCTCTTTCTTTCTTTGCTCCATTTATCAAAGCCTTTATATCAAAACCTGCTACTGCAATAGGTATCAACCCCACAGGAGTCAAAACAGAATATCTTCCACCCACATTATCAGGTATAACAAAAGTATCATAACCTTCTTTATCTGCTATATTTTTTAGAATGCCTTTTTCTTTATCTGTTATAGCAATAATACGTTGGGAAGCCTCTTGTTTGCCATATTTTTGGATAAGGTGATTTCTAAGAATACGAAAAGTTACAGCCGTTTCTGTTGTAGTGCCAGATTTGGAAATAACTGCAAGAGAGTAGTCTTTTTTATCCAAAACTTCTATGAGCTCTGCCAAATAATCTTCATTCATAGTGTTTCCAGCATAAACTATTGTAGGGCATTGTTTTGGTAAAAGAGTGTCAAAATTATTTTTCAAAGCCTCTATAACCATTTTTGCTCCAAGGTATGAGCCTCCTATACCTGCAACCACAAATATCTCACTGTTTTTTCTTACTTTATCAGCAACAACTTGCATTCTCAAAAAATCTTGCTCTGTTATTTCATTAGGCAAATCAATCCAACCTAAAAAATCATTTCCTTCTCCTTTACCTTTTCTTAATATTTGCAGTGCTTCAATACTTTTTCTTTCTAATAAATCTACCTCCCTTTGCGTTGGTATATCCGTATTGGAATATGTTATATCTACTTTCATAATAATATGCTTTTATTTGCTAAATGTTAAAAAAATCTAATTTTGCAAATATACAATGATTTCTATTCACAAGACTTTGAAAAATCTATTTTTTTTAGTTTTTACCTTATGATTAAAAAAAAATAATTAAATTTGCAATTCTGTTACACAGACAATTTTTTTATGAATAGTATAATAAATGTTAATTCTGAAATAGGGAGATTGCGAGGTGTTATCTTACACACACCCGGCACAGAAATAGAACAAATGACTCCCGAAACCATACACCACGCTCTTTATAGCGATATTCTAAATCTACAAATAGCGCAAAAAGAATATTCTTACTTTGAAAAAGTTTTGTCTACATGGTGCAAAACCTACCAAGTTAAAGACCTTTTAACGCAAGTTTTACAAAAACAAGAAGCAAAAAGCGAATTGCTTAAAACAATTCTTAAAAGAGAAAACAAAGAGTTTCTTTTTTCTGAGTTGATAGAACAAGAGACAGATTCTTTGGCAAATTATCTTATTGAAGGTTATCCATATAAAGAAGGACAACACCCCAAAGAATACAAACCAAAACGTTTTGTCTTAGAGCCATTGTATAATCTTTTTTTTACTCGTGATGCATCTTCATCTGTTTATTCCAAAGTGCTTATTAATGCTATGCGTACAGAGGTAAGGGATAGGGAAAGTTTTATAATGGAAAGTATTTTTAGATATGTTTTTAATTGTGAAATAATTAACCCAAAACTTTTCTCCAATATAACCTCTACAGAGGGAGGAGATGTATTGATAGCAAAAGAAGATATATTGTTTATAGGTAACGGTTTGAGAACAAATAAAGAGGGAATAAAGTTTTTGGTAGATTATTTTGCAACTAACAAACAAAGACAAAAAATACTTGTACAAGAATTGCCTCAAACTTTGGACTCTTACATACATTTGGATATGGTGTTTAATTTTTTGAGTACAAGCGAGTGTATAGCCTTTGCACCATTGATTTGTAAGAATAATACTCAATTTAAGACCACTATTATAGAAATAGATAATGGAAAAGTAAATTACAGAGAGCAAAACAATTTTTTGGAGGCTACAAAAAGGCTTGGCTTTGATTTGAAACCTATAATTTGTGGTGGTGAGGACGAATGGATGCAAAGCAGAGAACAATGGCATTCAGGTGCAAACTTTTTCTGTATGGGAGAAAGTAAAATAATAGGTTATGCTCGCAATACTCATACAATAGAGGAGTTGAACAAAAATGGTTTTGATGTAATAAAAGCTGAGGATGTCGTATTGGGAAAAGAAAATTTGGATAATCACAGCAAGTTTGTCGTAACCGTAGAAGCATCGGAGTTGCCTCGTGGTTGTGGTGGTGCAAGATGTATGACCATGCCTATCAATAGACAAGAGGTTGTTTGGTAAAAAAATGACTTATTTTCAAAACAAAAATTAATAAAAATAATATAACTAATGAAGAAGTATAAACTGATAAACAACTGTTTGGGATGGCTGGTTTTTGCCATTGCAAGCATTGTCTATCTGCTTACAGCAGAACCCACTGCATCTTGGTGGGATTGTGGAGAATATATAGCAACAACTGCCAAACTGCAAGTGGGACACCCACCGGGAGCGCCTACTTTCCAACTTATAGGACGTTTGTTTTCTTTCTTTGCAGGTGGTGATACTACCAAAATAGCTTATATGGTCAATTCTATGAGTGCTTTGTGTTCTGGTTTTACTATATTGTTTTTGTTTTGGTCTATTACAATGTTTGCTAAAAAATTTGTTAAAGACAAAGCAAATATGACTCAAGGACAAATGATAGCTATTTTTGCAAGTGGTATTATTGGTTCTTTGGCTTATACTTTTTCAGATACTTTTTGGTATTCTGCAGTAGAGGGAGAAGTTTATGCAATGTCTTCTTGTTTTACGGCTATAGTTTTTTGGGCTATACTCAAATGGGACGAACAATCGGAGGATAGCCACAATTTGCGTTGGATTATTCTGATAGCCTTCTTAATAGGAGTAGCAATAGGTGTCCATCTTTTGAATATATTGACCATTCCGGCTATTACATATATTATTTATTTCAAAAAATACAAAAATACAACAACAAAAGGCTTTATACTTGCAGGTTTGTTGTCCATAGTATTGGTTGCGTTGGTAATGTATTTTGTTATACCTGAGACGGTAAATCTTGCTGCTTATTTTGAAGTATTTTTTGTCAATAGCATAGGTTTGCCTTTCAATAGCGGTACAATAATTTACTTCTTACTTCTATTTGGTTTGATAACATGGGGATTGATATGGACAAAAAAGAAAATGAAGCCTATATTCAATACGGCTTTGTTGTCTTTGCTATTCCTTATTATAGGTTATTCTACATTTGCTACTTTGGTTATAAGAGCAAATGCCAATACCCCTATCAATGAAAATGCTCCAAAGGATGCCACCTCTTTATTGACTTATCTGAATAGAGAACAATATGGTGATACTCCTTTGTTGTATGGACAATATTTTACAGCAACAGGTTATGATATAGAATCACAACCAACGACAACCAAATATGTAAAGAATAAAGAAGCGAAACGTTACGATGCGATAGTACGTACAGGCAGTCCAAAATTCAAAGACGAGGTTTGTACCATTTTCCCTCGTATGTACTCTGGAGATAATAGCAGAAATCACCCTCAATTCTATAGAATGTGGAGCGGTATGAGTGAGACTAGTATGGAAAAACCTACTTTTGCTCAAAACCTTAGATATTTCTTCCGTTATCAAGTACATCATATGTATTGGCGTTACTTTATGTGGAACTTTGTGGGTAGACAAAACGATATTCAAAGTTATGGCTTGAATTATTCCTCAACTCAAGTTTCCAATGGCACTAAGGATTTAATACAAGGCAATTGGATAAGCGGAATAAAGTTTTTGGATAATATGCGTTTAGGGCCACAGAAAAATTTGCCTGCAGATTTACAAAATAACAAGGGTAGAAATACTCTTTACTTCTTGCCTTTGCTTTTGGGATTGGCTGGTTTGATTTATCATATAATGAAAGATAAAAAGAATGCTTTTGTTGTCTTTTTACTTTTCTTCATGACAGGTTTGGCAATAGTCCTTTATCTTAACCAACCGCCAAATCAACCAAGAGAAAGAGATTATGCATACGCTGGGTCTTTCTATGCTTTTGCAATTTGGATAGGTTTAGGAGTGTATGCTCTTTGCGATTGGTTGAAAAATATCAAAATCTCCGAAAATATAAGAAATATAGCAATAAGTGTTATATGTTTGTTTGCCGTACCTGTATTGATGGCTGTTCAAGAATGGGATGACCACGATAGAAGTGATAGATACATGGCAAGAGACTTTGCGGCCAACTATTTGAAATCTTGTGATAAGAGTGCCATACTTATAACCTTTGGTGATAATGATACTTTCCCTCTTTGGTATGCTCAAGAGGTAGAAAATATACGTACGGACGTAAGGGTGTTAAATTATACTCTTTCTGGTATGGGATGGTATGTGGAACAACTTTACAACAAAATATATCAAAGTGAAAAACTTCCGTTCACCTTAGAGAAGGAATGCTATGCTTTGGGACAAGATATAAATTTGGCTCAAGCCTCTAATGATACTATGGAGTTGCAAGATGCCTTGAAACAAATAATAAAAGCCTCTCCAAATCAACAGCCATTTAGTCAAATAGAAAGTTTTAAGGACTATAAGTACATTTCTATTTTGCCTACTACCAATTTCAAAATTACCTTTGATAAAGCAAAACTTGCCAAAGCAGGAATGTACCCTAAAGAACTTGTTGATGGAGAAAAGGGTGAGTTTGTTTTCTCTTTGGAACCAAATGCTAACTGGGGCAGACAATATGCACAACTTTACAGACAAGAGTTAATGCTTTTGGATATATTGGGAAGTAATCATTTTGAACGTCCTATATATGTTATGAACCCTGCTTTGCTTAGAGAAGTAATACCTAATATTATGGACTATTGCGTGCAAGAGGGTACGGTTTACAAAATAGTACCTTACAAAACAGATGCAAGAAGTTTTACTGCTAAGTCCTATGATATGTATATGAATAATTTCTCTTGGGGTAATGTTAATAAAGAGGGAGTTTATTTGGAGGAAGCGGTAACAATAGGCAACTCAAAAGTTATGCGACAAAATCATGTTATGTTAGCCCAAGATTTGATAAGAAAAGGTCAAAAACAAAAGGCTATAAACATATTGGACAAGGCTGTAAAGGAATTTCCTAATTCTAAGATACCTTTTGATAGGGCAGATGTATTACTTGCACAAACTTATTGTGAAGCCGGTGCAATAGATAAGGGTAAAGCAGTTTATAAGAGTATAATAGATTACTACAAATCTTATATTGCTTATTACAACGGATTTAAAGGTAAAAAAGCACGTAGTGTTGAGGGAGATAAACAGATGGCTATTGCTATAGTTGCTCAATTGTGTTATGCGGACGTTGTGAAATTTGGTTTTACAGATTTGCAAAAAGAAATAGAGAATATTGCTGAGGTTAAAGATATGTTGAATTATGTTAACTTATCAAATCGTTTGAGTGAACTTATATCAGAGTTAAATTCTACTTTTTCTTCTTTGAGCAAAGGCGAAGGCGATAAAGAGCAGGCAAGAAAACTCTTTATGGAAGTTTTGGATATTATAGAAAAAGAGGATACTTCTAATAGTGGTATGCAAGATATGGTATTGCAAATAGTAACCCTTATTTATTCTCATTCCAAAAATTCTAATTTGGATGAGGTTACGCAAAGAATTAGTGCAAGCAATAATTTGTCTTACTATCTTAATCAAGCAATGACGAAAAATTCGGCACCGACAAACTCTAACTTTTCTTTAGGGTTAGGTAATTGATAAATCTGTAAATTTCATCATATAAAACGAAGGAGCGTGTTTTTAAAAAAAAACACACTCCTTTTTTACCATAAATTAATATTAGCACTGTGTAAGAATAAAATTCTTATGGATTTAATCACTAATAAGTTTTAGTATTTCTTCTTGGGAAGATATTTTGTAACCCTGTGATAGATAAACAATATTTTCCTTCTTTAATAGGGTAAGTATAGGATAATTGTTTAGAAAATCCAATTTTGAGGTTTCTATTATTTGTTTTTCTATCTCTTTGTTCTCGTCCAAAATAATAATAGTATTGTTTGGCAAAGGAGGAAACACTGAGGTTGAAAAATCGTTATTTAATAAACTTTTATCTAACACCAAAACAATAAAAATATCTTTATGTTTGTCAAAATCCTCTTTTGATTTGGATATATCTACCAAAAGATGTCGCGAAGGTTCTTTATAAGGGTCTATTACAGCAAGGACAAGGGAAGGTTTTTCTTTTTGAAAATTTAGCAAAGGAAATTCTGCTTTTACTCCTTTCTCATTGTATTTAGAAACTATGATTCTTTTTTTCTGAGGCAAAGTTATTTTTCCATAGGACTCAACCTCTTGCTCAATGGTAGGAATAGTAACGGTTATTTTTTTTGTTTTACCTGCTTTCAAATCAAAATAAGTTTCCTTTACCTTTACTTGTCCGTTTGAGTTTCTACTTCCTACGACCAAACGATATTTTCCTTCAGATAGTTGTAAGGTTTCTGGGAAAGTAGCAAATTTAGGGTCGTATTCATAGTCTAAGGTAACGAAAACATTGTTTTGAAGTCTTTGTATTGTAAATTGAGAATAATATTCGGGTTTGATTTTGTTGGATTTGTCATTATTTACTATTAGAGTACAATTGTTTTGTTCTTTGCTTTCATTAAACGCATATTGCCAAGCGAGATTATTTTTTTCTCTCCATTGCGCCCTTGCTGTTGCCCATTCATAACGAGCCTCTATTCCAAAACTTCTACATATTGCAACAAAAAGAATTTCCATAGAATGCTTATCTGATACTTTTGCCGTCAAAACACCTTTAGGAGAAATGGGTACATTATAATAATTACTTTCCAAATCAAGTTTTATATTTTTCTCTATCCATTCGGTAACTTGTTTTCCGTCAGTGAAAGGTTGGTTAAAATACTTATTGATAAAACTTCTCCATGTGGTTATTTTTTCCAAAGCAATGCGAGGGTTTATAATGTATTCAGAGGTTTCTTTTTCGTTTATCCAATTTAAGTGGTCTATAATAGTGTTTGCCTCTACATCTCTCAAATCCTTTTCATAAACAAGTTGAAGTATTTTTCTGTTAAGCGAGTGTTTGTAATTGAGAACCTTTTGTATTTCATTGTAGTTTCCCCAAGAATTTTTCAAAATATCATCTTCTGTGTTTGGAAATGTAGCAATATAAGCGTTGCGGATAGAATCCTCATAAACCAATCTCTTGTTATTTTCCTTTACTTGCTCTTCTGTCAATGTTTCTATGGGTAATTCTTTGGGTGGAGTAATTAAAAACTCAGAATCTTTTAATTTGTTATCTCCCAAAACTATACTTATTTCTGTTTGATTGGCAAAGGCTTGTTTTTGAGCAAAAAAATCATTTGTCTTTGCCCAAATAATCAAATCACCATAGCCAGTGGTCAAAGTGGCTTTGCCGTTTTCGTCTGTTTGTATTTTGGCTATTGGGTAGTATTCTGCATAATTGTATAGTCCAAAACTAACCTCAGCATCTTTTATAGGTTTGTTCTTTTTGTCCAAAACAGTTATTGTAAGTTTTTTTGTAGGAGTGTAGTTGCTTAAAAGATTGATTTTAGAAAATTTATCGGCTTCAAAGTTCTTTTCTTCCCTGCCGTTATATTTGCCAAAAACAGTTGTATGTACCATCATAGCTCTTTTTGCCGGTGCTTGAAACCACGCAATATTTAACTTGGCTTCGGGTTCGCATGCTCCGAGAAAATACCATTGTCCATCAATCCAAACCTCTACCCAAGCGTGATTATCATCCGTATGTGCCCAACGAGGAGTGTAACATTGTCTCGCCGGTATTCCTACGCTTCTAAGAGCCGTTACTGCAAAAGTACTCTCCTCACCACATCTTCCCCAAGAGGTTCTCATTGTTGCCAAAGGAGAAGAAGTTCTGCCATCGGAGGCTTTGTAGTTTACTTTTTCGTGACACCAATGATTTACCTCCAAAGCGGCTTCATACATACTCAAATTCTTAACCCTATCCTTTAATTCCTTAAACATATATAATCTTGCAGTGTCAAGGTTTTCATTATTAACTCTATAAACCAAAACAAAGTGTTTAAAAATCTCCTCAGGAATGGACTTACACCAAGCAAAAGTATTTTTAGCCTCAATACAAGAGCGTACTTGTTTGATAAAAAAAGTTGTGTCATAGTCCAAACGGTCGTTCAACGGCATATATTCATAAAGAAAATCTAAGTATTCTTTTTCTTGTTTGTTATAATTCTGTGCTTGCAAAGAAAACAAGCACAATATTGCTGATAGAATGATAAAAATATTTTTCATAAAAACTACTCTTTTTTGCAAAGGTACAAAAATATTGCTTTACCTCAGAGTTTTTTCTATATGAATGGTAAATTTTTATCATTCAGAATAAAATTTGTACCTTTGCAAAAGTTGAAAATAAAAAATAATATTGTTATATGAAGAAAATATTTTTGTGTTTTGGCTTGTTAGCTCTTTTGTTTGCTTCTTGCCAACAAAAGACAAAGGACAAAAACCTTATAGAAAAACCTCAAATAGAAGTGAAAGATGGTAAGCTTACACCAGAAGTGCTTTGGGCTTTTGGTAGAATAGGTGATGTTAGCGTATCGACAGACGGGAAAAAAGTACTTTACACTGTTACTTATTACTCAATAGAACAGAATAGAGGCAATGCCGAAGTCTATATTATGGACAAAGACGGCAAAAATGTAAAACGTTTGACAGAAACAAAAAACTCTGAGTTTAATGTTGTTTTTTCGCCCAAGGGTGATAAAATCGGTTTTATCTATGCTGATGATGGAGATGTCAATATCTGGCAAATGAATCTTGATGGTTCCAATAGAGAGAAGATTTCTAACTTTACCGAAGGAGATTTGGAAGGCTTCGCTTATTCTCCTGATGGAAGTAAAATTTTATATGTTAGGGCTTTGCCTAAGAAAGATAAATACTCTTACTTAAAAGAGGGTTTAGATAAAACAACGGGCAGAGTCAATGATGACCTTATGTATAGACATTGGGACAATTGGGTAGATAATATTCCTCAGCCATTTGTAGCAGAATTTGATGGCAAAAAAATAGGTGAAGGCGTTAATCTTTTGGAAGGTACAGAATTTGAGTCTCCTATGCGTCCTTGGGGCGGAATGGAGCAACTTGCCTTTTCTCCAGATAGCAAAAAAATAGCCTATACTTGTAGAAAAAAGACTGGTAAAGATTATGCTTACTCTACCAACTCAGATATTTATTTATATGATATAGCAACAAAAGAGGTCAAAAATCTTTCTGAAAATATGATGGGCTATGACCAAAACCCTGTTTTCTCCTCAGATGGTAAATATTTGGCATGGGAAAGTATGGAAAGAGATGGTTATGAGGCAGATAAAATTCGCTTAATGCTTTGTGATTTATCTACTAATAGAGTTACTTATATGACAGAAGAGTTTGACCAAAATGCTAATGGTTTGCGTTTTAGTTCTGATAACAAGGAAATATATTTTATTTCTGATTATCATGGTAGAGATAATATTTACAAAATGAATATTGTAGATAAATCCATTAAGCAATTGACAAAGGAAAATGCAGATTATACGGCAGTTATTCCAACTAAGGATTGCTTAATTGCAACTCAAATGTCCATGCTTCATCCTGTGGAAATTTGGTCGGTTGATGAAAAATCAGGCAAAGAACAAAAAATATCCACAACCAACGATGACCTTATGGCAAAAATAAAATGGGGTAAAGTAGAGGAAAGAAAATTGAAAGCCACAGATGGTAAAGACCTTTATACTTGGGTAATATATCCACCAGATTTTGACTCTACAAAAAAATACCCTACTTTGCTTTATTGTGAAGGAGGACCTCAAAGCACAGTTTCGCAGTTTTGGTCATATAGATGGAATTTCTCTATAATGGCTTCGCATGGTTATATTGTAGTTGCTCCTAATCGTAGAGGATTGCCGGGCTTTGGACAAGAATGGAATGAACAGATATCAGGTGATTATGGTGGTCAGTGTATGAAAGATTACTTAACGGCAATAGATGAAATAAGTAAAGAACCATACGTAGACAAAGACCATAGAGGAGCAGTGGGTGCAAGTTTTGGTGGTTTCTCTGTATATTGGCTTGCAGGTCATCACGACAATAGATTCAAAGCCTTCATAGCACACAATGGTATGTTTAATTTGGAACAACAATATTTGGAAACAGAAGAAATGTGGTTTGTTAATTGGGATTTGGGCGGTCCTTATTGGAGCAAAGACCCTAAGGTAAAAAAATCGTACGCAAACTCTCCTCATTTGTTTGTTACCAATTGGAATACTCCGTTGTTGGTTATACACTCAGAATTTGATTTTCGTATAGTTGCTTCTCAGGGAATGGCTGCTTATAATGCAGCTGTCAATTTGGATATTCCTGCTCGTTATCTTTATTTCCCAGATGAGACACATTGGGTACTTAAACCTCAAAATGGAGTGCTTTGGCAAAGGAATTTCTTTGATTGGCTTGACAAGTGGTTAAAACCTGAAAGTCCTGCTGCTAAGCGTATGAATGATGCTGAGAAAAAATTTGCCGAGCAAATGGATAAGAGATAAAAAATAGTTAAAAGAATAATATTTGAAAAAAAAGAGTATAAAAATATGGAAATAATAGGAAAATTAAGACAATTACTACCTGAGCAAAGAGGAGAATCGGCAAGAGGTGCTTGGGTTAGAGGTGGTTTTGTGATTGATGTCAATACAGAGAGTCAATTCCCAAGAAGTATAGCGTTTTCCACCTGGGGTGAGGATATTCTTAATCAGTTAAAATCTCTACATATAGGAGCGACCATACAAGTAATTTTTGATATAGAATCAAGACAATGGCAAGATAGATGGTTTACTGATTGTAGATGTAGAAGTATAGGAACATTTGTTTCTGGAAACAATAATAACGACCCATATAACAATAACGGAGGTTATCAAAATAACAATATGGGTACTTATCAAAACGAGCAAGTACAAGCAGGACAACCTGTGGATTATCAACGTCCAAATAATGAGGTGCATAATGTAGAAATGCAACCACCTCAAATCAAGCCAACAATAGAAAACGATAGTATGGAGGCGGAGGATAATGATGATTTACCATTCTAATGGAATAAAGCAATTTGTAATACAAAACTGATTTGATTTTTATAAAGTTGGTATAAAAAAAAAGTTTATACCAACTTTTTATTAACGTTAAGATAATCCAGTGTAAGGGATAAGAAAAAAACAAGCAACAATGGACGCTAAAAAAATAGAAGATTATACAAGAATACTAAAAAGTAAACACAATATTATCCTTCAAGGAGCACCCGGAACAGGAAAAACATATAATACAGCAGCAATATCCCTTAGTGTGCTGGGTGTTAATGATATTGATTTGATGAACCATGGTGAGGTTATGGAAAAATACAAGTCGTTAGAAGGGTCACAGATATTCTTTACAACTTTTCATCAGTCAATGGATTATGAAGATTTTGTGGAAGGATTCAAACCGCGTATTCAAACCGATAAAGACGGTAACACTATTGGTGTTACCTATGAAGCAGAAGATGGAATTTTTAAACGTGCTTGTCGGTCTGTTGCCATGGATGACAACAATTATATAGTAGAGTGCATTGATAATTATATCAAAAGTATCACAGGATACGGTAATAAAAAAGAAATACCTACAATATCTGGCAGGTCCACACTTTATGTATGGTGGAATGAGGGCAATAGCACGATAAGTGTTAGAAGTAAAAATTCCAAAAGTGATAAAGGCGAAGAATACACACCATCACCACTGAACATAGAAAAAGTAAAACTGCAAGCCTTTGGTAGAGGAAGTGAAAACAACTGGCCAAAATATGCACAAGCTTTTATAGAGGCTGTAAAAAAGGAATATTCTCCCAAAGCAAACAAGCCAGTCGTCCTTATCATAGATGAGATAAACAGAGGTAATGTATCAAAGATTTTTGGTGAACTTATTACGTTACTTGAATCAGATAAAAGGGAGCAATTATCTGTAGAGTTGCCATATTCAAAGACTTTTTTCTCAGTTCCTTCTAACCTGTATATTATTGGTACTATGAACACAACAGACCGTAGTACGGGTACTCTTGATTATGCTTTACGAAGAAGATTTGCTTTTATAACACTTAAAGCAGATGAAACTATTATTAATAGTTATTATGACACGATAAACAACCAAGAATTGAAGATTATATCAGGAAAACTTTTCTCAAATATCAGAAATTTTATCAATTCATCAGAACACCTTAATGGAGAAATGGGTATTGATGATTTGATGGTGGGACATAGTTATTTTATGGCTAAAAACAAAGATGAACTTAGAGATAAGATAGAATATGAGATATGTCCATTGGTAAATGAATACATCAATGATGGATTACTCAAGGTAAGCGAAAAAGAGAAGGAACTGGCTTTCAACTCATGGATTAATTTGGAAGAGATACCTTTTAATAATGGAACAACGGTGTAAAACAATAATGCAAATGGGTAATTCTTTTTTTATCCAAGAACACGACAGGTTGGAGAACGTGGAACAAGATGATGCTAAATACGGTCATTTGACTTTAATAAAATGGGATAAACCAATGAAAAACTCCACTTGGGGATATTATGCGTCATTCAAAATTGGTGCGGAATGGATAGATGATTCATCTACTATACTTGTTACTACTAAACGGAGTATGGAGAATATAGATTTTCTAAAAATGTATATGACCTGTTTTAATTCAGAATTGGCTATAGAACGTTTTTCTAATATTTATGAAATACGAACAGATCAACCAGTTATAGAAGCTCCTGCGACTATGACAAATGCTATAAGTCCTCTAATAGTTGTACATTTTCTTAATGTCGTTAGTCGTATTAAAACATTGAAAAAAGGGTATGTTCGTTATAGCAAAAATCTTAAAAAGAAGAGGGGAAGTATAGATATTTTAAAAAATGAAAGACTAAATATTTCTACAAAAAGATTTGAAAGATTGTACTGTGATTATGATGAATACTCTACAGATATACCAGAAAACAGAATTATAAAAAAAGCTCTTCTTGTCTCAAAATTAATTATAAACAAATTGAATAGTAAAAAAGACACCCATGATAAATTGAGAAATTTACTCAAAAGAAATTTAGCTTTATTTATATCTGTGTCACCGGATATACAGATTAAAGAGATAGGAGTTGTAAAAAGGCAAAAACTTTATTTTGAATATTCAGAGGCTATTAGGCTTGCAAAATTGCTTCTAAAACAATACGACAACAGCATCAAAAATTCAAATAATAATAAAACGACGATTGTTCCTTTTGTTATTGACATGTCTTTGCTTTACGAACTTTATGTCTACGGTATGCTTCAAGAAGCATATCATGGTCTAATAGATTACCAGTTTACATCTTCTTTGACGGGGGTGCCTGATTTTCTTTATATATCAGAATCGTTTAAAGCGATTCTTGACACAAAGTATATCCCTAAATACGAAAACCAACAATTAGATACTTATATTATACGACAACTTAGTGCATATAGTAGAGATATTAAAATTTTGCATCATTTAGGTCTTTCAGATGTAAATGAATCATCACCTATACCTAACGTTCCATGCATCATAATATTTCCTACCGAAGAAATTGGAGATATCAATCCTTTTGTAAGTTCTTCATTATATAGTCTATGTAGTTATAAAAGCCAAGTTAAAGGTATCAATCAATTTTACAAGATTGAAATTTCGTTGCCAGTAATACATAATCCACAAGGACGCAACTTTTTATAGGTGTCATTGGTATAGTTAGATGATTGACACCTTAAATTTATAATAACGAAATAGTTTTGCAAATATCAAATTACTATTAAAACATAATATTCCGTAGAGCCTATATTTATTAGAAATAAAAAGTGTTTAGTGTTTTTCCAAAAAAGCGGGTGAGTCGCCCCATTGGTCGTAAAGAATGCTGTGATTTATAGTTTTCATTCTTATTTCCAAACAATTGGCACAATCTTTTGGTGAGTCATCTACGCAGGCTTTGTTGGGATAAATAGAATAATCTTTCCTGTTTGTTGTAGGGGTAAGATTAGGCATTATTACATTTGCTCCTACTACTACAGCTTTTTCTCTTCCAAATGTATCTAAGGTTTGATTTGCTGTAGCAGAAACCATATTTATTTTTGGCATCATTATACGCACTAAAGCAAGTGTTTTCAAAGTCAGAAACATACGTTCTTTATTGTTAGGTATATTGTCTTTGAATTTCCAAAGTGGAGTATCCTCGTGTGGAATAAAAGGACCTAAGCCCACCATAGCAACGTCTTTTTGTTTAAAAAAAATTATATCGTTTGCTATATCTTCTAATGTTTGAAAAGGTAGTCCTACCATTATACCAGTTCCCACTTGATAACCTGTTTCTTTTAGAAAAGAAAGGCAATTTATTCTATTAGAAAAAGAATGTTTTGTGTCTTTTGGGTGTATCTTATAGTACAATTCCTCATTGGAAGTCTCTATTCTCAATAGATACCTATGAGAGCCTGCTTCAAACCATTTTTTATAAGTTGCCTCGCTTTGTTCTCCGCAAGACAGAGTAATACCTATTTTTCCATAGGAAAGTTCTTTTATTCTTTTGATTATTTGAGTTATTTTTAATACAAAATCTTTTGAACTTCTTTCGCCACACTGCAAAGCAACTGAGCCATATCTTAACTCTATGGCTTGCTGAATACAAGAATCTATTTGTTCGTCTGTAAGAGTGTAAATGTTTTTATTTGCCTTGCTTTTTCTTAAACCACAATATAGGCAATTCTTTTCACATATATTGGAATATTCTATAAGACCTCTCAAATGAATAGAATTGCCTACATTTCTTAATTTAACTTCTAATGCTTTATTAAATAAGACCTTGCTATCTTTTTCATTTAAGGACAGCAATTTTATAAGGTCGTTCTTATCTAATTCTTTTTTATTTAATATATTTTTTACATCCAAAGCAGACATAAAAATTTTTTTCAATATTTACTTTTTAGCTGAGCCTTGTTTTGCAACTTGCTCCATAAGTTTTTTTACAATTTGCTCATCTGCCAAAAATCTATCTTCTTTCAAGGAAAGATTTTCATCAAAAGTAAATAAATAAGGAATACCAGTAGGAATATTAAATTCTATGATTTCTTCCTCACTCATTTTTTTCAAATTCTTTACTATACCTCTTAAAGAATTGCCATGAGCGGCTATAAGTATGGTGTCGTGTTTTTTAAACTCAGGCAAAATAACCTCATTGAAATAAGGCATACAACGAGCAATACAGTCTTTTAAAGACTCTGTTGCAGGCAAATCCTCAGAGGAAACATCCTTATAACGTTTTTCATTCTTTGGATTTCTTTCATCGTTGTCTTCCAATGCAGGAGGTCTACAATCAAAAACTCTTCTCCATTTTAATACCTGCTCATCGCCATATTTTGTTGCTGTTTCCTCTTTGTTCAACCCTTGCAATTGTCCGTAATGTTTCTCATTCAAGCGCCAAGTTTTATATACAGGCAAATAGTCCAAATTCATAGTGTCCAAAACTATGTTTAAAGTTTTTATTGCTCTTTTAAGATAAGAGGTAAAACAAATTTCCGGCTCTATGTTAAAATCCAATAGAGCCTTGCCTGCTTCTGTGGCCTCTTGTTTTCCTTGCTCAGACAAGTCCACATCTTTCCAACCTGTGAAAAGGTTAAGTTTATTCCATTCACTTTGTCCGTGACGAATCAAAATTAATTTTTTATCCATTTATTTATTATTCTTTTTTGTTAATAAATTTATATCCAAGGTTTTGCCCAAATCTTTTTTCCAAGCAAGTACAATGAAAATCACACCCGCTACAATAAAAGGAATGGAAAGTATTTGCCCCATATCTATAGGCAAAGCATCCTCCCAACCTTCCTGATTGTTTTTCAAAAATTCCAAAAGAAACCTTACTCCAAACAATGCTGTAAGGAAAATTCCAAAAATCATACCTTGATGGACTTTCTTTTTTGACAATGTTTTGTAAAGCACTATACCTATTATTATATAAGATAATGCTTCATAAAGTTGGGTAGGGTGGCAAGCAATGGTTTGGTTATCTCTTACAAAAATAAAGCCCCAAGGTAATGAGGTTGGCAAACCATATATTTCGGAATTCATAAGGTTGCCTAACCTAATACTTGCTCCACCAAAGCAAATAGCAATAACTAAGCGTTCAACCACCCATATAAAAGGTACTTTTGTTTTTTTGCTATAAATAATCAACGCTATAATAATACCTATTGCTCCTCCATGAGAAGCCAAGCCTTGATAACCGGAGAATTTCCATCCCTCAGAGGTTTCGTGTATAGGTAGTAGCATCTCAATAATATGATGAGAGTAGTATGAAAAATCATAAAAAAGGCAATGCCCCAATCTTGCTCCTATAAGCACAGCTAAAAAGCAATAAAGAGTTAGTTTGTCTAAGTAAGAAACATCTACTTTGTCTCTGATAAACATTTTTTTTAGAAGCAAATAACAAATAACGAAAGCACAAGCAAACAAAATCCCATACCATCTTACCTCAATACTCCCCAAGTGAAACAAAATGGGAGATACATTCCAAACTACACTCAAATTTATCATAACAGTATATAAAAACGTTTTCTATTTTATCAAATTCTTTTGCAATTTTCTTTCTCTTAATACAAGGTATATGGTGCAAAGTGTTGCAAGCGTATCGGCAATAGGAGCAGCAAACCATACACCATCAACACCTATCAAATTTGGTAAGAATAACAATATAGGTATCAGAAAAATAGCCTGTCTTGTAAGTGATAGAAATAAGGCTTTTTTTGGCTTGCCCATAGAGGCAAAAAAGTTGGTTCCTATAACAGCAACACCTATCAGCCAAAAAGCACACATATTTTTGTGAAAACCATCTATTGTTATGTTGATTAATTCTTTGTCTAAAGCGTTGTTATCGGAGGCAAACAGACGCGTAATTTGATAAGGGAATATTTCGCAAATCAAACATCCTAAAATAGTTATGCATAAAGCACATTTGACAGTTAAGAAAAAAGTATCCCACATTCTTTTGTAATTTTTTGCTCCAAAGTTGTAGGCTACTATAGGTTGCATTCCTTGAGAAAACCCTAAAACTATCATAAAGAACAAAAAGGCTATTCTATTTATAATAGAAAATCCTCCCACATACAAATCTCCTCCGTATTTCAACAAATTATAATTTTGCAAAACAACTATAAAACAACCTGCTGCATTGGTAAAAAAATTGGGAGAACCTATGGAAAAAGAACGTTTGACTATGTGTTTGTCCAAATGAAATTTATCTTTTTCCAAATACACAACCCTATCTCTTCTCAAAAACAGATAGAATAAGATAAGACAGCAAATGGTTTGTGCTATAACCGTAGCCCATGCTGCTCCTGCTACTCCCATATCAAAGACAAAAATAAACAATGGAGCAAGAATAATATTTATCACAACGGAGATAAAAGTCATATTCATAGCAGTAACAGGATAGCCACTGACTCTCAAAATAGAGTTTAAGCCCAAATACATATGAGCAAATACATTGCCAATAAGAATAACAGTCATATATTCTTTTGCTGCAGGCATAGTGTTTACACTTGCTCCAAAAAATATAAGTATAGGTTCCAAAAATATTAGACCTACTACACTAAACAAAATACCGAGAATAAGATTAAGTATAACAACATTGGCAAGTACTAATCGCGCCTTATCATAGTTTTTCTCTCCGAGATAAATAGAACATGTTACACTTGCCCCCACACCAACTAAGGCTCCAAAAGCGGCAGCCAAATTCATAAAAGGAGCTGTTAGTCCAACCCCAGCTATGTTGTAGGCTCCAAGGTGTCCTATAAATATTCCGTCTACTATATTGTATAGGGATGATGCTATTGTTGCCGCTATGGCAGGTAAGGCATACTTCCATAATAATTTACTTATCTTTTCTCTACCTAATATCAATGCTCTTTCTTCATTCATAATCTTTCTCTTTTATATCAAAAAAATCAGTTTGCAAAATTACACAAAAAAAATCATATATAATTATTTATAAGGTATCATAGGTTGTAATGATAATAACGCAAAGCCTATAACTGAAAATTATGGCTTTGCTCTTTTACAACTTATGCTAACCTTAAATACCCCATTCTAACCTATAGAAATTTGTTAAAAATAAGGTAAAAATAAATTTTCGGGAAATTTCGTAAATAGGTAGTTAAAAGTCAAAATAAGGGTATTACTATTGATTATCAATTACTTAACCTTTTTCGAGTGGTCAAAATCGGGATTTTTTTCTCATTTTCAGCGTTTTATAGAGTTTTTTTGAAGAAAAATTTTTCGAAATCTGGATTTTACAAAAATGAATCTTCGTTTCATTTCGACGAATCTTCGTTTCGATAAAATGAAACGAAGATTCGTTTTTATTGATTATCAAGTAGTTATAAGACTAAAAATCGTTAATTTTGTGGTAGGTATCTTTTTCTCTTACAAAGTTACGAACATTTTTTGACCTGACCAAACGCGTGCACGTTTTTTATTTGTAACTCATTGATAATCAGTAAACGGATTTTTGTTAAAAATTAGGTAAGGCAAGGAACAATGTTGGTAAAAGCAACAACCAACCTATAACAACCATAGCCAAAATAAATTTCCACGCAAATTTAAGCCATTTTATATAAGGTACGTGAGCCACGCCCAATACAGCAATAAGGACTCCTGAGGTTGGAGTAATCAAATTGGTTAGCCCATCGCCTATATGAAAGGCTGTAACAGTACTTTGCAAATTAACACCAACGAGATTGGATATTTCACTAAACATAGGCATAAGCATGGCTGCTTTTGCTGTACCTGAGGTTATAATTGCATTTAGCAAAGTTTGAAAACCATACATTATGGACAAAGCACCTACTTTGCCCGTACCCTCTATTGCATTGCTAACACCATAAAGCAAAGTATCTATTATTTTCCCGTCTTCCAAAATAACTATTATACCGCTTGCCAAACCTACAACCAAAGCCGCTGAAAGAATATCCTTTGCTCCTGCTATAAAGGATTGGGAAATTTGAGAAGCGTCTTTTCCCATAGCAAAGCCACAAGTAATAGCCATAGTAAAAAACAAAGCCGCTATCTCTGTAAAGCCCCAATCATAGCCTACAACTCCCAAAACCAAATAAACAATAGTAAATAGTAATATTATCAGAGAAAACATTTGAATACTCTTTTTACAAGCAAACCACCCTAAAACCAAATATAACAAAGTAAAAATTGCAAGTAATATATCTGGAGTTTTTATCTCATTTGTAAAACAATAAATAACAAAACCTATTTGTATAATAGAGGTTAGATAAAAGGTTAGCCATGTTGTTTTTTGTGATTTTTCTTCGTTTTCTTTGTTGGCTTGTTTTTGAGATTTACGCCAATAAGAGTCCTCTTCATAAGTGAAAGATTTTCTTGGATTGCGTTTGATTCTGTTGGCATACCAAAGCACAAAAGCAATACCTATGGCTGTCATTACGAACCAAATAAATATCCTATACTCTATACCAGAAAACATTTTTAA
Source organism: uncultured Bacteroidaceae bacterium (assembly GCA_964626385.1). Classification (GTDB taxonomy): domain Bacteria; phylum Bacteroidota; class Bacteroidia; order Bacteroidales; family P3; genus Scybalousia_A. The sequence goes on along the minus strand of CAZVEO010000006.1, from coordinate 18,477 downwards.
ACCGGCAATATCTTGAGCAATTCCAAGTGTAAAAGGGTTGAGAATACAACCGGCAAAGCCCAATCCAGCAGATAAAAAACACATACATATTCCCGTTATACTATCATAGCCCATGCTTATTGCTAAAGGTACAAATATGGCAACAAAAGCGATAGTTTCCTCACTCATCCCAAACACGGCTCCAAACAAAGAAAACATCAACATTATAAGAATTATAATCAAATTGTTGATGCCTATTTTCTTTAGTAAAGAATACTTTTCTAAAGAGGAAGATTTGGCAAGAAAACTCTGTACTCCCATATTTATTGCGTTGGTTTCATTGAGTATCCAAAATGCTCCTCCGAGTATAAGAATAAAAGCAATAATTCCCGGTGTTCTTTGGAAGCCTTTGAAAAAAGCAGACATTATTTGCCAAATTTGAGGTGAGGACTGCTCATAGTGGAAAGTGTTTGGCACTATTTGATTAACCACTTTGCCTGAAGCTGTAGTTTGTTCTACTCTCAAAAATTCTCCTGCAGGAACTATCAATGTACATACAGCGGCTAATATTATCAAAGAAAATATTATTACGTAGGTGTGAGGTATTTTCTTAAACATAAGTATTTGTTTATTTGCGTAGTCTAACATTAATTTTGCTTTTGCAAAGATATAAAAAAGTTGTAATTTTGCAATCTCTCAATATAAGCATTGCAATGAAAGATATTTTAGAATTTCTAACAGATTTAAGATTTAATAATAATAGAGAGTGGTTTAAAGCGCACAAATCAGAGTATGAAAAGGCTCAAAATAAATTTAATCTTATTGCTGAAAAATTTTTGATGGATATTGCCTCATTTGACCCAAGCGTAAAGCATTTAACTCTCAAAGATTGTACTTATAGAATTTACAGAGATTTGCGTTTTTCAAAAGATAAGACACCTTATAAAACACATTTTGGAGTTTATGTTTGTCAAGGAGGAAAAAAATCTTGGGATGCGGGCTATTACTTTCATATAGAGCCAAAATGGGAGGACGGAACAGGAGGACACAAATTGTATTGTGGAAGTTTTATGCCGGATAAGGAAAGACTAAAACTGATAAGAGAAGATATATTTAACAATGGCAAGCAATATCGTAAGGCTATCAGAGAGGCAGAAACCTTTTATTTGGAAAACGAATCATTGAAAAAGAATCCTAAGGGGTTTCCTGATAGTGAATTTGATGATTTAGTAAGATTAAAATGGTTTCTTTTGGAAGAAGATTTTACACAAGAGCAATTGTTTAATGAAAATCTTAACGAATATCTAAAACAAGAGAGTAAAAAAACTTATCATTTCGTAAAATTGCTTAATGAGGCAACTTCTTTTGTAGGCAACTATTAAAAAATATTTTATGGGAATAAATGCTATACTGCCTAAAACAAAAACAGAAAATACTGTGGTTTTTCTTAACTCTTTGTTTTCTTCGGAGGATAAATTGATTATGGCTCCTATGCAAAACCTTACAAGCCTGTTTTATAGAAAGGTTTTTGAAAGATTTTTTCCTAAAACAATAGATTATGCCATTTCTCCTTTTATTTCTGCTACCTCCAACAATGTATATTCTAATACCTTGCAATTTAAGGATATATTGCCTCAAAACAATATTGGCTCTATTCCTATTGTACCTCAGGTGATGGGAAACAATGCCGAATATATTCTTAATACCTGCAAGATAATAGAAAATTTTGGTTACAGCGAGGTAAACATAAATATGGGGTGTCCCAAAAAAGACATCGTATCAAGAAAAAGAGGTGCAGGTATGCTTACGGAAAAAGATGAGGTAAAAAAAATAGTAGAAACCATACTTAACAACACAAAACTACAAGTCTCTATAAAAGTTAGATTGGGAGTAAAGAACTACACTGATTTTGAAAATCTTGTACCTATGCTTAATACTTTGCCTCTAAAAAACATTTGTATTCACCCTAGACGAGCCATAGATTTTTATGAAGGCAAAATAAATATGCAGAAGTTTGCTGACCTTTGCAAAGAAATCAAACATACAATAATATACAATGGTGATATATTTTGCGTTGAGGATTTTTCAAAGTTAAAAGAACAATTTCCATTTATTACTCATTGGATGATAGGCAGAGGCTTGTTGCAAAACCCATTTCTTGCTTCAGAAATAAGAAGCATTCATTATGAAAAGAGAATTTTATTAAAAAGTTTTTTACAACAAATAGAAGAAGAGTTTATAAAAACTTTAAATCACCCAAATGATAAACTTGTGCTTGGTAAAATGAAAGAATTTGCAAAATATTTCTGCAAGGGTTTTGATTTGGACGAAACCTCATTTTTACATTCTACTACTTTAGAAGAGATAAACGAAAAGATAAATTGTTTGTAGTTTTTGTTATAAAAAGAAAAAATAAGGGTATTTTGGACTCTGAAACAAGAAAAAGTTGTAATTTTGAACCTGAAATAATCACATAAAATAAAAGAAAAATAAAGAGATGAAGAGAGTGTTCACAACCCTATGTTTTATTTTGTTAGCCATAACAACAATGGCTCAAAACTCGGAAGGCGGTCTTACAAAAAACGATATTGACCAAATAAAAGACCTCTATCAAAAGGCTGGAGCGAGTCATAAGGCTTTGAGTAAGATAGTAGCAAACAATGATATAAAGAAACTTGCTATAAACCCCAACATCAAAGCAAACAGAGATGTAAGTTTTTCCAATGTAGTAAAAAATAAAGGAATAACTGACCAAAAACAATCTGGTAGGTGCTGGATGTTTTCTGGTTTTAATGTGCTTAGAAATAAAATGATACAAGAATATAATCTTGGAGCCTTTGAGTTGTCGGAGAATTATTTGTTCTTCTACGACCAATTGGAAAAAAGTAATATGTTTTTAAGTCTTGTTTTGAAGTATAAGAATGAAAGTCTTGATAGCAAATACAATGATTGGTTGTTTAAAAATGTTTTGTCTGATGGTGGAACGTTTTGCGGAGTTATAGATTTGGTAAGCAAATATGGAGTGGTGCCTTCAACTGTACAGCCAGAGACCTATAACTCCAATAATACTTCAAGGATAGACAATCTTATTACATTGAAATTAAAAGAAGATGCTCTTATTCTTAGACAAATGAAAGGAAAAGAGAAAGATATTCAAAACAAGAAAATGGAAATGTTAGCCGAAATTTACAAAATGTTGGTTATGGCTTACGGAGAACCTGTACAGGAGTTCATTTATACATTGAAAGATGCTGAGGGAAAGGTTCTTACTACTGAAAAATACACTCCAAAATCTTTTTATGACAAGTACATAGGCATAGACCTTAAAAATACGTATGTTATGCTTATGAATGACCCTTCACGTCCTTTTTACAAACTTTACGAAGTAGAAAACGATAGACACACTATGGACGGAGGCAATTGGAAATACATCAACTTGCCTGCCAATGAGATAAAAGATATGGCTATTGCTTCTATAAAAGATTCTACTTTAATGTATTTTTCTTGTGATGTGGGTAAATTCTATGATGGAGAAAGCGGTACATTGGATTTAAGTAATTTTGATTATGAGAGTATTTTTGGACTAAAGTTTGGGATGGACAAAAAACAAAGAATACAGACCTTTGCCTCTGGTTCTACTCATGCTATGACTTTGAAAGGAGTGGATTTGGACGAAAACGGAAAACCAATAAAATGGTTGATAGAAAACTCTTGGGGACCAAACGCAGGCTACGAGGGAAATATAATAATGACTGACGAATGGTTTGATGAGTATATGTTTCGTTTGGTTGTTGCAAAAAAATATGTACCTGAAAACATTTTAAAAATACTTGATTCTAAAGCAGAGATGCTTCCACCTTGGGACCCTTTATTTTTGGACGTAGATTAAAAAAAAGTAAATTAAAATGAATTTTATACAAAGGAGTCTTTTATTAGCGGTTATTTGTTTTGGTGCTGAATCTATGTGCAGGGCTCAAGCAGATAATTTCAACTACGAACACAAAGTTATAGAGGAAAGTGAACTTGACGACTATGAATATGAGCAAGAAGAGGAAGATGTGGAAGATACCGAAAGTATTACTTTTGAAATAGAAAGTGTTGAAGGACAGAGTGTAGTAGATAATATTTTTGAGAAAGTAGATGTTGTAAATGATTTGATTCAAGCCGATAGCAATATTGCTTCGTGGGCTGTGTATTCTAATGAAAGTGAAATTCAGTCCTATGTTCCTAACATGAAAAAAGATATGTTTCTAACCAAACGTTATGATGTAATACATTTGGAGGATAGTACTTTGTATATAAGAGAATATCTTTTCAATAAAAATCAAGCTTGGGACTATATTTATGAAAGAATGTATAATAAGGAAGGAAATCTTATTTTCTTTGTTAGACACTACAATACCTATAACTCTGCCTGTGCAGAGGTTGCTTTTGAAGAGTCAGAATATTTTTTCAACAACAAAGGCGATTTGGTGAAGAAAAGTTATAGTATTTATGACAATCAAAACAACCCTTTGAGTATAGAGGATTGTGATATGGATAGAGAGGTCTATGATAAATATTCTTTATTGAGTGAGTTCTTAAATGCTGTGCCTTTACCTATAGACGAATAAATGATACTGACCATAGATAAGGGAAATAGTAGAAGCAAATTTGCTGTTTTTGAGGATAATTCTATTGTCTGTACAGAAACGGCAAGTAATTTTCTTGACTTAAAGACCAAGATAAAGCCTTTCGTGGAGAAAATAAATAAAGTTATTGTTTGCTCTGTAAAAGACAAGCAGCAAGATACTTTACTTTTGCAATCATTGCAACATATTTTTCCCAATGCTAAGGTTATGGAATTTAACCGTAATTTTGTTCTGCCTTTTACCAATGGTTATAAGGATAAAACTACCGTAGGTTTGGATAGGCTTGCAGGAATAAGTGGCTCAAATACTCTTTTTGGTAGCAATGTTTTGCTTATAGATGCAGGCACATGTATAACTTTTGACTATTTGGATGCCAACAATATTTATCAAGGGGGAAGTATAAGTTTGGGCTTTCAAACAAAATATAAGGCTTTACATAATTTTACAGCAAATTTGCCGTTAGTAAAGAGTATTGAATTGACGGATGTTTGTGCCAAAACAACTCTAAAGTGCATACAATCAGGAGTTGTCAATGGAACAATCTTTGAAATAGAGAAGACCATAGAAATGTATAAACAAAGGAGTAAAGATTTGAGAGTAGTTTTGACGGGAGGAGATGCTGAGTTTATACATAAGGCTTTAGATTGTGAAACTTTTGTCTGTGAGAATATTGTCTTCTATGGATTAAAAAAAATATTAGAATTAAATGCAGAAAAGAATTAGTATATCATTATTAGCAGTGTTGTTGATTTTGCTTTCCTTTGTTGAGGTTAAGGCACAATATTCTCAAAGTTTTCCTTACTCAAAATATGGAATAGGAACAACTTACTCTGCTCCTAACCAATATATTTCTTCTATGGGAGGAGTATCTCAGGCTTTTAGACGCAACAATTTGGTAAACACCTTAAACCCCGCTTCTTATTCTGCCATAGATACACAATCTTTTGTCTTTGATTTGGGTATGTCTATGATGTGGAACAATCTTACAACAGATGCATATAATTCCAAAAGTTTTCTGGCTTCCTTAACAAATCTTTCCCTTGCTTTTCCACTAAGTAAGAGTTTGAAAGTTGCTATAAGTCTTACTCCTATATCTGATATTAGTTACGCTGTCAGTGATACCATAAAGGCACAAACAAACGTAGAGGATGAAAATTATATTCCTACCCACGCAAAGGGCTTTGATGGTAGTGGAGGTTTGGACAAAGTAACCTTAGGTTTTGCTTATCAACCAATGTTTAATAAATTTTTATCACAATTTGCCATTGGTCTAAATGTTTCATATGTCTTTGGTAATATGTATAGAAGCAGTATATTGAGTTTTGGCGGAGCAGAGGGCTATTTAAATAGTAGAGCAGAAAGAAATTATAATATTTCAGCCTTTGAGTTTGATTTGGGAGTGCAGTATTTCCAAACTCTAAAAAATAACGATATTTTTGGCATTGGTTTGACTGTTGGGCTTCCAAAAAAATATTCTTATGACCAAGAGTATTTTCGTTATACCTACATAAACGAGAATGAGGCTGCCACTTTGCAAGACACTGTTCTGTATAAAAATACAGAAGGAGAGATAACCATGCCTTATAGTATCTCTGGAGGTTTGTCATACGAAAGAAAAAACAAATTTTTCTTAGGTGCGGATGTTGTTTATACCAAATGGAGCAGATTCTCCTTTGAGGAGGATGCACAATATGGTATGAAAGACAATTTAAAATTTGCCTTGGGAGGAGAAATTATACCAAATATATATGGAACCTATTTGGAAAAATTTGCTTACAGGGCAGGACTCAATTATGACAACGGCTATATCTATTTGAACGAAGAAAGAATAAGTAAGATGGGTTTGAGTCTTGGTTTTTCCATGCCTATCAAAAAACTTGGTACAAATATAAACTTCTCTTTTGAATGTGGCAAATTGGGAACAACAAAACACGGTTTGGTAAGAGAAAATTATTATAGTATAGGTTTGTCTATCACAGCTAAAGATAGATGGTTTGTAAAACGTAAATATAGATAACATAAAATAATTATAAAAACAGATATGAAGAAGTTAACTTTATTGATTGCGACAATTGCATTTCTTTGTTCAACTAATGTTTTTGCTCAAAGATTTGGTGCTACCGAGGAAGATAGTGCTGAGTGTGTTATGAACAATTCTCTTTATGTTGAGTATTATAAAGCAAAACAATGGAAAGATGCTTATGAGCCTTGGAAAAGGGTTGTTGAGTTGTGTCCTAAATATCACAACAATACATACATAAGAGGTAATACCATACTTGCCAACCTTTATGCTACAGCGGCAACTAATGAGGAAAAGGAGCAGTATTTCCAAGATATGCTTATGGCTTGTGATAAAAGGGGAGAGGCTTTTGGAGATAAGGCTAACAACATAGCAAGAAAAGCACAGTTATACGCTCAATACAAACCACAAGAAAAAACCACTATATACAACCTTTATAAAGAGGCTGCCGAGTTGGGTGGTGCCAATCTTGACCAACAATATTGTGTGCTTTATCTTCAAGCAACAATAGATTATCTTAGAGAAATAAAGGCAAGTACGGAGCAAATGTCGGTTTTGTTTGATGTTTATGACTATGCTTCAGAAACTATGGAAGCCTCTTTGATACAGACATCTAATGATTTGGACTCTGTAACCCAGTTAAACGATACCAAAAATATGGAAAAACTCCAAAGAGAATTGGACAACACTCGTTCAAACATCAATGCTTTGGAGACTACAATAGAGCCATATGCTTCTTGCGATAAAATTATTCCTATTTACGAAAATCGTTTCAACAACAATCCTAATGACCTTGGTTTGTTGAAAAAAATAACTACAAATCTTTCTCGCAAAGATTGTACAAGCAGTGATTTGTTTTTCAAAGCAACAGAGAATTTACATAAGTTAGAGCCTACTCCAAGGAGTGCTTATCTTATGGGGCAGATGTTGTTGGGTAAGGAAGACTATGTTAATGCTGCAAAATACTTAGAAGAAGCAGAAAACACAGCAACAGATATCTCAACCAAATCAAAGGCTGCTTATCAATTAGCTATGTCTTTGTTCCGTTCAAAGAGTTATGCCGCTGCTCGTACCGTAGCAAGAAGAGCCTCCGGTTATGACAAATCTTTGGCAGGAAAAACCACTTTATTGGTTGCTAATATGTATTTGGCTACTCCTGGACAAAACGCTGCTTTTGCTGCATACGATGAGGCTGCTAGAGCCAAAGCCTTAGACCCTTCTGTAACTGCAGATGCCAACCGTGTTATGAATGCCGCTCATGGACGTTTCCCAACCAAAGAGGACTTGTTCTTTAATGGTGGTAGTGCGGGTGTAAGTACTGCTGTTGGCGGTTGGATAGGTGGTAGTGCGACCGTAAGAACAAGATAATGAATTTTTATTTCAATAATGATAAACTAACGCAAACAATATACATTGGTATTTTGTTTGTGTTAGTTTTTTGTTTTTATTCTTGTGATGAGGACTGGTTTGGTAAAAAAAACAACACTTTTTACAACTATCCTACCCAAATAATGCACGATATTACTCTTTACAAAAGCGAGAAAGGACAATTGCAGGCTCAACTTAACTCTGTTTTGGTGGAAAGTTTTTCGGGAGATAGTGCAAGGACGGTGTTTCCCAAGGGTGTAAGAGTACTTTTTTTTAACAATGACCTTTCGCAAAAAGCTCTATTGACAGCAAACTATGCCATAGATTATCAAGGCTCTGATATTGTCCATTTGAGAGATTCTGTAAGAATAATAAACTATAACAATGAGGATACCATGTATTGCAAGGACCTTCATTGGGACAAGAAAGCAAAAATTGTCTATTCCAACAACCCTATAAGAAGATATACCACAAGCGGGCAAGACTATGGGGATGGAATGACGGCTAACGAACTTTTTGATAGTGTAACCATTGTGAACCCTCATGGCAAGCAAACATTGGAGGACGAATAAAAAACACATATATGTTAGAAAGAACAACACTTTTATTGGGTGAGGAAAATATAAAAAAACTTCAACAAGCCTCTGTGCTCATTGTTGGTTTGGGTGGAGTAGGAGCTTTTGTTGCAGAGTCTTTGTGTAGAGCAGGTGTGGGTAACCTAACCATAGTGGACGGAGATGTTGTTTCTTTAAGCAATATAAACAGACAACTATTAGCACTTAATTCCACAATATCTCAAAGCAAAGCCCACCTTATGGCTCAGAGACTCAAAGACATCAACCCCAATGTACAACTCAATGTAATAGACGAATATATAAGAGATGAGAGAATGTTGGATATTTTGCAAGAAAACCCTACAGATTGGGTAGTGGATGCCATAGATACTCTTGCTCCCAAAGTATATTTGTTGGTACATTGTTATAATTTAAAACGTAAGGTGGTGTCTTCTATGGGGAGTGGTGGCAAATTAGACCCTTCTTTGATTAGAATAGTAGATATTTCTCAAACATACAATTGTCCTTTGGCTTTGCACATACGCAAACAGTTACATAAAAAAGGAATTTACAAAGGCATTACCGCAGTATTTTCTCCCGAAAAAGTAGACAAAAGCAAAACCATAGAAGAACGCACAGAAAACAAACGGACAACTGTTGGAACTATTTCTTATATGCCTGCCTTGTTCGGACTAAATATCGCCTCTGTGGTAATAAGAGATATTATAGGGGTGTCATCTTTTTTATAGGTTACAGGCACAGGCACAGCCAGTTTTATTATGGCAGAGCCATTAAAAAGAGGCTGTGCCTAAAGTTTTGCGTCTATGCTAACCTATCATAACCTATGCTAACTTATAAAAACCTATAAAAAAAACACCACTCAAAAAAAAATTCGGGAAATCGCGTAAATACCCATTTAAAAGCAAAAAATAAGGGTGCTACTACTGATTATCAACTACTTAACCTTTTTCGAAGGGTCAAAATTGGGCATTTTTCTTGAAAATCAGCGTTTTCGAAGGGTTTTTTGAAGAAAAATTTTTCTTTAAGCGGATTTTGCAAAAATGAATCTTCGTTTTATTTCGACGAATCTTCGTTTCGAGAAATCGAAACGAAGATTCGTTGTTGTTGATTATCAGGTAGTTATAGAGGTAAAAAGTGAAAATTTTAAGGTAGGTATCTTTTTCTCTTACAAAGTTACGAAGAATTTTTGACCTGACCAAACGCGTGCACACTTTTTATTTGTAACTTATTGATTCTCAGTAAACCATTTTTTTTTATTTTTTTATTTTTTATTTTTTTTATTTTTTTACAAGTTGGCACAAGTTGAAAAGGAAGCAAGTCTTTATATCTTATATATAGTTTATATTTATTTGCACTCTATGGTAGATAGTTTTTCCTCCGCTTTGGTATGTCCCATTTGCAGAGCGGTATTAAAATATTCGCAGGCTTGTTCTTTTTTATTCAATTCCAAAAGATTTTGACCTATTAGGAAATAAATATTAGGTATTTCTGTCTCCAATTTCAAGGCTTTTCTCAAATATTTCAATGCTTTTTTGTTTTGATGGTAGGATGTATATATTCTACCCAAATTATAATAAGCATCAAAATAATTTGGTTCGTATCTTATAGATAAAAGGTATTCTTCCATTGCCTCAGATACTTTTCCTGTGCCTTCGAGAGCTATACCCATATTATCATGTATATAAGGAGTTTTTTTATTAAGACTCAAACAAGTGCGAAAGTCCAAAAGTGCTATTTCATATTTTTCTACATTTGAATAAACTATTCCTCTGTAATTATAAGCTTCTGCAAAAGTATCGCAAAGCACAATAGACATATTCAAGCAATAGAGAGCTTTGTTGTAGTCTCTTAAATGATTGTAATTTACTCCTTTGAGAAAATAAGTATAATAGTCTTCTTTTATCATAAGACAAGTATCCAAATCTATGTTGGCAGACAAATAATCAGCATCATATCCCCTACACAAAGCTCTGTGTAAATAAGCTTCATAATTGTTATATCCATTGCGAATAGCATTGTTATAAAAGGCTATGGCAGATGTATATTCCTTGCTTTCTTCTTTGATACGTCCAAGTACAAAGTACATAATTGCAACATTGTCTTGCGAAAAAATATCTATGGCTTTGCTATAAGCCTGCATATAATTTTTTTGTTTGTAATAAAACAATATACTTAATGTGTTTCTGTTATTTTTTGCTATTTTCTCATCGTTACTCTCCTCACTAATACAAGTAGATAGAGAAGAACACAGATTTTTTAAGTCTTTGTTGCTAATAATATCCAAATCATATAGCGTGCTGTTGGGCAAATTCTTTAAATCATATTCCTCCACAAAAGAACAAACCGAACTATCTCCTTCTTTGTTTCCTACCAAATAAGCCCACCGAATAACCTCAGAGATAAAATCGTTTTCGTCCTCATTATAAAGCCTTTCAGCCAAAGAGTAGGCTTTTTTATATTCTTGTTCTATGTATAATATTCTACAATACAACCTTTCCAAAGAGGCTATATCATAATAATCATCCTGATAGGCAAGGGTATAAAGATTAGTGGCACGAGAGTAGTCCATTTCTTTCACTGCTTGTTGCATAAGCAAAGTATAATTTGTTTCCTTTTGCCCTAAAGCAAAGTAGAAAAAAAACAAGTATAGCAAACAACAAAGAAAATATTTCCTAATCATCTATTATTCCTAAGCCCTGTCTTTCTATTATATACTCGTCTTGCAACATATTTATAACGGTTGAAGGTATGTTTTGGCAACACTCTCCCTCCACTACTATGCTTACTTTGTTTTCGTATTTCTCTTGCAAAAGTTCTCCGTTCATAAAATTTTCTCTCTCCATTTCTTCGCTATGAGGAACAGAGGTTACCAATAAAGGTCTATTTAATTCTTCTATAATTGTTTTGCAAATATTTGATTCTGTTATACGTATACCTATGGTTCTTTTTTTTGAAATAAATATTTTGGGAGTTAGATTGCCTGCCGCTAAAACAAAAGTAAAACCTCCTGTTCTAAGGTTTTTAATAAAAGAGAATTGTTGTTTGCTTATAGGCTTAATATACTTTGTTGCTTGGGAAAGGCTATCGCAAAGAAGGGAAAAATTGCTTTTTTGCAATATCTTACCCTTTAATTGAGCAAGATTTTGAGCTGCTTTTCTGCTATTGATGTCGCAAACAAAGGCATACAAAGTATCGGTAGGAAGAATTATAATTTCCTCTTGTAGCAAAGCGTTTATTATCATTTGCAAATGTCTTGTGGACAAAGTATCATCAAAGGTTCTGATTAACATTTTTTATTTGCAAAATTAAAAAAAAGTTGTTGATATCAAGGTTTTACAACCTAATATTCTATGCGTGAAAAGGTATGTTAGATTTTATTTCTTTATCTTTGCAAGAAAAAAAAGAGTAGATGCAGGACAGAAAAATATTTTCTCTATCGGAAATTACCAATTCGTTGGAAATAAATATAAGAAAAACTTATCCCAATAGTTTTTGGTTGAGAGCGGAAATATCAAAACTCAATCTTTACAAATACTCTGGTCATGCTTATCCCGAGTTGGTAGAAAAACAAGAAGGCAAGATAGTTTCTCAAATACGTTCTATCATTTGGAAAAGTGATTTTGAGAGAATTAACTCTAAATTTTTACAAATTCTTAAAGAGCCAATCAAAGATGGTATTAGTATTGTTTGTCGTGCAAGGCTTACTTTCTCCTCTCTTTATGGACTAAGTCTTATCATAGAAGATATTGACCCGATGGTAGCTTTGGGAGATATGGAAAGAGAAAAGCAAAACTGCATAGAAAGATTGAAAAAAGAAAATCTTTGGACGCTTAACAAAGAAAAAAAACTTACCCTCCTGCCTCAACGTTTGGCTATTATTTCTGTGGCAAGTAGTAAGGGCTACAGCGATTTTATACAAACCATAGAGGAGAATAATAGAGGTTATGCTTTTTTTGCTCATCTTTTTCCTTCTTTGTTGCAAGGCGATGGTGCAAGTATTCAAATGAGAGAGGCTTTAAGCATAATAGAGACGGTAAAAAATTATTTTGATTGTGTGCTTATCATAAGAGGTGGTGGTGGAGATATAGGTTTGTCTTGCTACAACGACTATTTGTTGTGCCATAAAATAGCTACTTTCCCTTTACCCATATTGACAGGTATAGGTCATTCTACCAACGAAACCGTGGCGGAGATGGTTAGTTATGCCAATTTTATAACTCCTACTGCTTTGGGTGATTTTGTTATAAATAGATTTATTTCCTTTGAGCAAAGCATAGACAACATAAAACAATCTATAATCAAAAACGCCAAAAGAATTATAGATAAGGAGAAAAAAGATTTGACACACACTGCCAAATTGCTTGCTATTACAAGCAAAAACAGAGTAGAAAAAGAAAAACAAAATTTGCAAATGGCAGAGAAATTAACTCAAATACTATCTCCTGCAAATGTTTTGAAAAGAGGATATAGTATAACAATCATAAACAATAAAGCAATAAAATCATCTTGTCAGGTAAAACAAGGAGATACTATCACAACCTTGCTGGCAGATGGAGAAATTTCTTCAACAGTAATATAAAAAAACACATCATGGAAAATCAAGAAAAATTAACTTACAAAGAAGCCTACAACGAATTGCAAACAATACTATCCAATATAGAGAATAACAATGTGGATGTTGCCGTACTTTCCGATAATTTGAAAAGAGCATCTGCTTTAATCAACTTTTGCAAAGAAAATCTCAGCAAAATAGAAATAGATGTAGACAAACTAATATCAGAAATAGAACAAGTCTAAACAAGTACATTGTAAACTACTGCAAAATAAAAAGTCAAAAAACTTTTTTGATAGAAAACTTGTTGTATAAACTTAAACTCGGAATAAGGAATAAATTATTTTAAATACTTGGGTGTATGAAAAAGTATATTTTTTTATTGTTATTGTATTGGTGTTAAATTCTTGTGGTACATTTGTTAATGAGACCTATATTCATCAAAATTCTCATATACAAAAACAATACACTCCTTTAGAAGTAACCGATAACAACAATAGTTTTATTAGACAAGACACAAATATATATTTTTATAGAATTGATAAGGATGTAATTAGAAATATTGCGAAATCAAGAGAAGGGTATACTTTATTTGTTCCCTTCTATGGTTTTTGCGATTATTCCTTAAGATATTTTGACACAGTATATAATTATATAAAAAAGAATAATTTGGATTTGTTTGTTATAGATAATACAGATTGGTTATATCAACAACGTTCTGCAAATTTCTTTAAACAAAGAAACTACAACAGACATATTTTTGCTTTGGATATAAAGAAATATGGAGCCCAATTTCATTGTAGAAAGAAATGGCAAAAGTTTATATTTGAGTTAAGTGGTAATAAAACAGAATCTTTTGGTTATAATGATATTATATTATTAGATTCAAAGGGAAATGTATTACTATATGGAGATTTTATAGAAACACAAAGTAGATTGAACAATATTATAGAGCAAGTAAAATAAAAAGTAATAATACTGCATATTTTTATTAAAAAATTTGGTAATTATTTATTTTTTTTATCTACTTTGCAAAATATTAACTTATAATAAATAATAAAAAATAAGAGTCATGAAAAAAACAAAAAGGTTCGCTACTTTATTAGTAGTAGCATTAATGACAGGCACAATTATTTTTGTAGCCTGTAACAATGAGGATGAAAGTATTTCTTCTTCATCTAGTACCCAAGTAAGTATTGCAAACATAGAAGCACCTAAAGGAGGCTTTATGTTTGTCAATAGAAATCAAACTTCAGACGCTTTAAGTGTATCTACAGGGACATCTTTTTCTGATTTTATTAGAGAGTATACGGTGGTTAACAACAGTATTGTAGGTATCAAAAACATCATCTATGAATTTGAGGATTTAGGTACAGTTAGAGTATCTACTAATGAACAACCTAATGAATTTACTTTCGTTGCATTTGAAGATGAGTTTCAAATCTTTGACATAAAAGACGATAAGGATGGTGCCGTTTCTTACAAAATTACCCACAAAGATGGAGATACTGTTTGTAGCAAAGTTTACTATGACGGTTTAAATGCACAAAATTTTGCAAGTATATTATCATCAAACAAAACTTTTGAAAACCCATTTTTATCTTCTTTTAAGAAAGTAGATTCAATTACATTGCAAGCTATTGCCGCCGTTGCTTCGGCTGTAGTTTCGGCTGTAAAAGTGGTTATTGGAATTTTTTCCAAGCCTTGCGAAAGAAAATTACACGCAGATGAAGAAAACTGTAAAACAATAGGAAAGTGCATCAAATATAAGAGTAGATGTCACTATGAATGTATAGAATGTCCAACCGTCTAAATAAATAATAAGCTATGAAAAGAATTGTTTTAATTACATTATTGTTTTGTTTAGGTTTATGTGCTACGGCACAAGAAACAACCGCTAATGGCAATAAAAATGTTGACCCATATGATATAACTCTTGCTAAAGATGGGGTGTATATTGTTCCACAGGTAGAAACTTATAAGTTTAAAATATTAATAGAAGTTAAAGATTTTTGTGTAACTGGCATATATAGAGATAGTATCTGTGAAGAAAATAGACTTCAAGCACATGTATTCATAGAAGAATATACAGATTTGGGAAGGCATATAGCTTGGGACCATAGAATGAAAAACATTCCATTGGGCTATAGAAAATGTAACTCCGTAAATATAGCACATAAGCAAGATAATCCAGAAGAAAAATATTGGGTTGTTCTTTATGGTAAAAAGAAACATTGTTGGTATGAGCGTTGATTTGTTTAACTAAATTTATGATATAGAAATGAAATAAACTACTTTTTATATGTAGAAAGTCTTTATTGCTTCCTACATATTTTATTTGTAATGTACATTTAAATATTGAATATAGAAATATGATGTTTTTTTTGTAGCTTTGCAAATTGAAAAATTTATTTTTAAATACAAAAAAACATAAAAATATGAACAAATTTGACTTCAAAAAGGCTTCACCTCACATTGTGGCGGTAGTGGTTTTTATATTGGCTTCCTTTATTTATTTTTCTCCTGTACTAAACAACAAACAATTGGCTCAAAGTGATATGGGGCAATTTGATGGTATGAGCAAATCACTCTTGGACTATCACAAAGCCACAGGAGATTATTCGGAATGGACAAACTCAATGTTTTCAGGTATGCCTGCCTATCAGTTAGTCAATGGACACAACTACAATATATTAGAATACATTGCTAAACCTTTGACCTTAGGTTCTTATAATCTTTCAGCAGGAGTCTTCTTTTTGTTGGCTTTGGGCTTTTATATTTTTATGGTAAGTATGAGAGTTAACCCTTGGATGTCTATATTTGCCGGCTTAATCTATGCCTTAGGCTCCTACAATATAATAATAATAGGTGTAGGGCATATTACTAAGGCTTGGGCAATGGCAATGATGGCCCCCGTATTGGCCGGTATGATATTAGTTTTTGAAAAAAAATATTTAAAAGGACTTGCTTTGTTTTGTTTGGCTTTGGCTTTGCAAATAAGTTTTAACCATATACAAATAACATACTATACCCTTATTGTTGCTGTGATTTTGGGGATTTCTTATCTTGTTTTTGCTATAAAGAAAAAGGAAATAAAAGATTTCTCAAAAAGTGTAGCCCTCTTGATAATAGGTGCTTTGATAGCCGTAATGCCTTCTTCGGGTCATCTTTTGGTCAATCAAGAGTATGTAAAACACACAATGAGAGGCGGTAGTGAAATAACTGTTAAGCCAAACAATGCTCAAAAAAAATCCCAAATCAATGCTCAAGGCTTAGATATAGATTATGCTTACGCTTGGTCGTATGGCAAGGACGAAACCATGACCTTGCTTATACCCGATTATAAAGGTGGAGGCTCAGCAGATATAAAACGTATGCAATACGACTCTCCACAAATGCTCAATCGTGCCAAACTTACAGCCAACAGATTTGCTCCTGAGACTTGTCAACAAATAGGTGTTGCTACTTCTTATTTTGGTACTCAGCCTTTTACAGCAGGACCTGTATATTTTGGAGCAATTGTTGTATTTCTTGCTCTTTTGGGTTTTATTATTTTGGAAAACAAATATCGTTGGTGGTTATTGGTAGCAACAGTTTTGAGTATATTGCTTTCGTGGGGAAACAATTTTATGCTGTTAAACGAATGGCTTTTCTATCATTTGCCTTTTTACAACAAGTTCCGTACTCCTTCTATGGCTTTAGTTATAGCAAACGTAACCATGTGTATAGCTGCATTTTTTGGACTTAAAGCCTTTTTGGAGTCAAAAGATGAGAAAAAACGCAAACTTTCTCTCTATATCAGTGGAGGCATAACATTGTTTATTACTTTGCTTTGTGCCATTGCTCCAAGTATGTTTACAGATTTTTCCAATGCAAAGGACGTTAATCTTGCCACTCAAACGGGTTTGGGCAATGCTTTGATAACCGCCATAATGGAGGATAGGAGATATATGTTTGTTATGGATGCTTGGAGGAGTTTTATCTTTATAGCAATTGCCTTTTTATCTTTGTTGTTCTTTATAAGAGGCAGAATAAAAAATCAAATTGTTGTTTTTTGTATCATTGGTTTGGCTGCTGTCATAGATCTTTGGGCAGTGGATAAACGCTATGTCAATAACGAAATCAATTATCAAAGCAAATACGAGGCTTTGCCTAATCCTACACAAGCAGAGAGTAATATTTTGGACTTATTATCAAAAGAAAAGCCATCTCATTATAGGGTTTATAATATGGCTGTCAATACTTTCAATGATGCAACTACTTCTTACTTCTTCCCTTCTATCGGTGGCTATTCTGCAGCAAAGCTTCAAAGATATCAAGATTTGATAGATTTCTGTTTTACAAATACTTCCTATAAACAAAAAGACTTAAACGATAGTTCTCTTTTGCTTAACAACCCTCTTAGACAGGTGCTTATTACGGCACAAGATATGCAAGGTTTCCCAATGCCAAACATAGGTGTGTTGAATATGTTGGACGCTCGTTTTGTGATTATAAATCAAAATGCTTTTGTAGAAAATACAGAGAGATGCGGTGCGGCGTGGTTTGTTAGCAATATCAAATGGGTAAATAATGCAAATGAGGAAATACTTGCTTTGGACAATTTTAACCCAAAACAAGTTGCAATAATAAATAAAGAATTTGCCTCTCAAATCAAAGATATAAAAGCAGATAGTTCAGCAAAAATAACCTTTGTAGTAGAAGAAAATGATAACCCAACTCGTAGAGTTTATAACACTTCTTCCCAAAATGGACAACTTGCAGTATTTTCAGAAATATATTACAAAGATTCTTGGAAGGCTTATATTGATGGTAAAGAAGTACCTTATTTGCGTGCAAACTATGTGCTTAGAGCCTTGTATGTTCCTGCTGGCAATCACAAAATAGAATTTATTTGTAAATCTGACCTACTTTCCAAAGCCAAAATAATAAATTGTGTGGGTTCTGTTTTACTTGTATTATTGTTGTGCTATGCCCTATTACAACCATACATAAAAAGAAAGAAATAGGCATAGCCACACCCACGGACACCCACAGGGTGTTTTATAAGGGCACAGGCTTAGCCTGTTTTATAAGGGCAAATCCGTTAAAAATAGACTGTGCCTAAAGTTTATGCGTCTATGCTAACCTATAACATGCTAACACATCATAACCTTTTACAACCTATGCTAAACTAAAAAAAAGTAACGGCTGTGCCCTTATAAAACAGGCTGTGCCTGCAGCCACAGGCTGTTTTAAAGACTCTAAGCGTATGTGTTTTTGTAACGGCTTTGCCCTTACAAAACAGCCAGTGGTTGCGTTTACTGATTATCAATGAGTTACAAATAAAAAGTGTGCACGCGTTTGGTCAGG
>CAZVEO010000005.1:0-41706 GCA_964626385.1 uncultured Bacteroidaceae bacterium | reverse complement strand
GAAAAATGCCCAATTTTGACCCTTCGAAAAAGGTTAACTCACTGATAATCAATAGCAACATCCTTATTTTTTACTTTTAAGTGGGTATTTACGCGATTTCCCGAAAAATTTTTTTTGAGGGCTTTTTTATAGGTTAGCATAGGTTGCACCCGTAGCCTGTGCTAACTCATAATAACTTATCAAAAAAATAGTGGCTCTGCCCTAATAAAACACCCTATGGGTGTGGCTTTGCCCTATAGAACAGGCAATGCCTGTAAAACATATTTATGAGTGTGTACCAAAAAAGAAATGTCGGTTTATTGTTTTGTGTTTGGCTGAGAATATGAACCAATCAAAAATCAAAAGCAAGAGTCCTATAAGAGCAAAAATATATGCTATACTATAATAATCTCTATATGCTAAAGAAACATATTCTGTTTTATCCATTTTTTTAACCGCTTGCACTATGGAATTAAGTCCAAGTGAAGTTTGGTCTGCCTTTGTGTATATACCTTTGCCTTGTTGAGCTATTTGTTTAAGCATATTTTCGTTGAGTTTGGTTATAACAATATTCCCCTCCCTATCTCTCTTGTATTCCATATTTCCATTATTATCTGCGATAGGTATAGTCGTTCCTTTTGGGTCGCCTATGCCTATGCAATTTATTGTTATACCTTGTTTTACAATTTCTTCTACACTCTGCATTGCTTCCGGTTGATTGTCCTCACCGTCAGATATGAGTATTATGGTGCGAGAATTGTTTTTTGTTTTATTGTCTTTGAATGTTTGTGCTGCTATATCAAAAGCTTGTGCTATATTAGTGCCTTGATGAGATATAAGTTTGGTGTCTATAACATCGCAAAACATTCTTGCTGTTGCATAATCCGAAGTCAAAGGCAAGAAAGAATATGCAGAACCCGCAAAAAGAACTATACCTATTTTATCATTTTGCATTTGAGCAATAAGTTGGCTTAGGGCAAGTTTTGCTCTCTCCAAACGATTAGGTGAAAGGTCTTGAGCAAGCATAGAATTGGAAACATCTAAACATACTATTATCTCACAACCTTTTTTATTTTCTTTGTCTAAAGTGGAGGCTATTTGAGGGTTGCTTGCAGCCAAAACAACAAAGATATAAGCCAAACAAACAACAAAAAATTTTAATCTTTGCTTGCCAAAAGACAACAAAGGCAGAATTTCGTCTTGTAGTTTGAGGTCTATTGTTTTATCAAGTTGTTTCTTTTTCTTGTGTTGATACAGCAAAAAAAGTATCACTCCAATAGGCACAACCAAAAGAAAAAATAATATACTTGGATATTCAAATCTAAACATATTCTAATACCTTATTTTCAACACCGCATATCTTAACAAACTTTCCAAAAGCAACACAATCATTGCAAAAAAACAAACTATATAAGCATCATCGTTATTCTTTTTATAAAGAGAAGACTTGATTATAGTTTTTTCCAATTTATCTATTTCCTCAAATATCTTTTGTAAAGAATTATCCTCTGTACTTCTAAAATATTTACCCTTTGTTTCAGAAGCAATTTTCTTTAATAATTCTTCATCTATGGAGGTTTCTACGGCTTGACGTTGCGTACCAAAAGATGTTGGTATGCTTATAAAAGCCTCCCCCTTTGAACCTATACCCACAGTATAAACTCTTATGGAATACTTTTTTGCTAATAAGATAGCAGACTCTGGGTCTATTTGTCCAGTGTTATTTACTCCATCGGTAAGCAATATTATTGTTTTACTTTTTGCTTGAGAGTTTTTAACTCTATCTACTGCAAGACTCAAACCATCTCCTATTGCAGTGCCATCAGCGAGTTCTCCCACTTTGGTATCTAACAATAAATTTATTAAAACCTCATGGTCTATTGTTGGAGGACATTGTGTAAAAGCTTCACCAGAAAAAATAACCAAGCCTATTTCATCTGTTTTTCGTTTTTGTATAAAATCCTTTGCAACTTGTTTGGCACACTCCAAACGATTGGGTTTAAAGTCTTCTACAAGCATAGAAGGAGAAACATCTAAAGCCAATACCACATCTATTCCCATATTACTATCATCATATTTGGAAAAAGAGAAATGAGGTCGTGCCAAAGCAATTATCAACAACGCAATAACTAAAACTCTTAACCAATCAGGCAAAAGTCTCAAACGAACTTTCCATGTCTTCTTTGTCGAAATAATTTGAGAAAAATCCGAATACTTTAGGGAAGCAAAACGTTTATTATCTTTTTTCACCATCCATATAATTAGAAATGGTAAAACTATCAACAACAAAAGAAAATACGGATAAGAAAAAGAAATCAAACTCATAGTTTGTCCTCCTTATTATCTTTTGTTTGTTCCCCCTCTTGTTTTTCAATATGTCCATTGGAGATAACAAAATCCTTTGTATCTTGTAAGATGGAAACATTTTCTATAGTTGTAGGTTGATGTTTAGCAAACTTTACCAAGTCCGCAATTTCAAACAAATGTCTTATCCTTATCATATTCTCCAAAGAAATATGTTTTGCTTGCAATTCGTCTATAATTTGTCTTGAAGTCATTTCAAAAGCATTAATATCAAATCTCCTAAAAATATATCTCCAAACAATATCGGTAAGCACAATATAGTGCTGTTTAATTTGATTTTTTGATATGTAATTTGCTTTGTCTAAGGCTTCCAAAGATTTTAGAGCCTCAACATCCTCTGCTTCCAAAACTATCTCAGGTAAAGAAATTGATTGTTGTTTGCTCTTTTTTCTTTTCTTTAAATATCTTACTAGAAATATAACAAACAAAATAACAATTGCTATACCTAATGCAAAACCAACTACCCTAACTACCTCCGTAAAAGTAACAGGAACTTTTTGTATTGGTTTTAATTCTTTTACATCAATGTTTAATGTATCTATTGCTGGAAAATATACTTTTATTGTAGGAGGTGCAATAGAATAAAGTTGCTTTGTAGAGCCTTGTTTATACAATAAATATTCGGGCAGTGTAACTTCTCCGTTAGCGAAAGAGGTGAAAACAAAATTATATATCAATTTGTCTTTTAACGTATCTGTTTGTTGGGAAATTAAAGTTAAGGTGTCAGAAAATTGATAAGGTGTATTAAGTACAACATACTCCGTAGGTTTAGGAATAGAGAAAGAATAATTTATTTTATCTCCTAACATATAAGAAGTTTTATCTGTTTTGCCAACAATGTATTTTTGAGCATAGCCAAACAAACAAACCAAAACAAATGATATATAAAGCAAATATTTTTTCATCTTATGCTTTCCCTTTTTGCAAATAGTTTTATTAGAGCCTTAGTATAATCATCTGTTGTCAGTAGGGAGATGTAGTCTATACCTAATTTTTTCAGAGAGTTTTCAAAAGAACGCTTTTTTTCTTCTCTATACAAAGTAAAACGTTTGGCTGTCTGTTTATCAGAAGTATCTATCCAAGCACTCTGATTGCTTTCAGCATCTTTCATAAGTACCAAACCAAGGTTGGGCAACTTACTTTCCATAATATCGTTTATTATGATAGAGCAAACATCATGTTTTCTCGCAAATATAGATAAACTCCTTCCCACTCCACCAAAACCATCCGTTATAAAGAAACAAGTGCAACGCTTTTTTATTACATTGTTTATATACTCAAAAGGTTCTTGAAAAGAAGTACTATTCTCCTCTTTTTTCCATGAGAGCATTTCTCTTATTATTCTAAGACAATGAGCTGAACCTTTTTTTGGAGGAATAAATTTTTCTACTTTGTTATCAAAAAGTATTGCCCCTACTTTATCATTATTTGAGATAGCGGAAAAGGCTATTGTAGCAGCTATCTCTGTTATTATTTCTGATTTTAATTCACCTTTTGAAGCAAAAAATACCGAACCGCTTACATCTACCATAAGCATAATAGTCATTTCTCTTTCTTCCTCAAACACTTTGACAAAAGGTCTGTTTAACTTGGCTGAGACATTCCAATCTATACTCCTCACCTCATCACCATAAGCATACTCTCTCACCTCAGAAAAAGCCATACCCCTACCTTTGAATGCACTGCGATATTGTCCCGCAAATACATCCCTTGACAAACCTTTGGCTCTAATTTCTATCTTATGAACTTTTTTTAATAAATCAGTATTCATAACGTTTGATACTTACAGTTAAGGAGAATTTTCAAAATATTTTACTTTTTGTTAAGGCACATCTACCCTATTTATTATTTCCTCCAATATATCTATACTCGTTATATTTTCTGCCTCTGCTTCGTAGGTCAAACCTATTCTATGACGCATAACATCCTTTGCCACTGCTATAACGTCTTCCGGTACAACATACCCCCTACGATTAATAAAAGCATAAGCCCTTGATGCCAAAGCCAAACATATACTTGCTCTTGGTGATGCACCAAAAGCAATAAAAGGTTTCATTTTTTCCAATTTATACTGCTCAGGATATCTTGAAGCAAAAACTATATCCGTGATATAATTCATTATTTTTTGGTCTATATAAACCTGTTTGACAATGGTTCTTGCTTTAATGATGTCATCCTTGCTTACTACAGGTTTTATCTCTGTGGAAGTCATTGCTATTTTTTGCCTCAGAATTTCTCTTTCTTCCTCTATGGTTGGATAGGTAACTACCACTTTTAGCATAAATCTATCCAACTGAGCCTCAGGCAAGGGGTATGTTCCTTCTTGTTCTATGGGATTTTGCGTTGCTAAGACAAGAAAAGGATTTTCCAAATTATAAGTATTATCTCCTATCGTTACTTGTCTTTCCTGCATAGCCTCCAAAAGAGCAGACTGCACCTTTGCAGGAGCTCTATTTATCTCATCTGCAAGTATAAAATTAGAAAAAATTGGTCCCTGTTTTACCACAAAATTACTATTCTGAGGATTGTATATCATAGTGCCAACGATATCAGCAGGCAACAAATCAGGAGTAAATTGAATACGGGAAAAATTAGCATTTATACTCTTTGCTAAAGAAGAAATAGCAAGTGTTTTGGCTAAACCCGGCACACCTTCCAAAAGAATATGCCCATCAGACAACAAACCTATAAGCAGACGTTCAACCATATTTTTTTGACCCACAATTGCCCTACCAACCTCGTCAGTTATAAGTTTAACAAAAGCACTTTCTCTCTCTATTTCTCTGTTTAATTCTGTTATATCCATGATGTTATCTTAGTATAAAAAAGATGTGATATGTGAACGCAAATTTTACTTTTTTAGTATAAAAAAGCACAAAAACAAAAGGAAGCAAAATATTTATTATATTTTGCCTCCTTTCTTATGTATTTAATATTATTTCTTATTGAACTATATTAACTATTCTTTGCAACTCTACCCAAAAGTTATTGGAGATTTGATTTTGATTTATAACCTTCCTTTCTGTGTTTTTGGAAGCAAACAAACCATATCCGTTTCTAATATTGGAGTACATAGGTTTATAATTCAAACTATTGTCATAAGCATTGTTAACCGAAATATAATCAGCCATATCTTTATTACAACCATAAACATAGATAACAAAATTTTGCAAAGTTGGTATCTTTATTGTATTCTGAGATTTTGCTTCAAATTGCTCTTTTAGTCTTTGAATAATATCATTTATTGTTACCCTTGTATAGTTATCTGCCTGAGTTAGCCCTGTTACAAGTCTAGACATTATAGGCATATCTATGGAATCCATCTCTGTAGTGCCATTTTTTCCATAATAGAATTTCAAATTTAATTGAAAACTCTTGGCTCTACTTACTTCTTGAGAAGATGTATTGGAATAGCCCGTCCAATGAATGTCTTTAAAAGCACTTAAATTGTCCGAAGTGTTGGAGGTAGAACCTTGAAACCTTAAATCTGTGCTGGAGATTTCAAAATCCGCAACCATATAAGTAGAAGACGAAACAACTAAACCCGTTTTATTGTTTGTAATTATTAGTTTGTAAAAAGGGTATTCTTGTAATTGATTTTTAGTTATAGCATAGTATATAGGCACTTGACCTCCCAAAAAGTTGCCCTCTTGCTTTGCTCTTGTTGTATAGTTAAGATTATATGTTTTTTTTGCATTAATGGTGTCATTTAAAGTATAAGCATATAACTTTACGTCTAAATCCTCAGAATTGTAATATAAACTATCTTTGTTTTTTGCATACACTAAAGCATTACCACTACCTAAAAAACACTTTTCTATTCTAACAAAAGTAGTATCTGCATTTTTATCCAAAAGACAATAAACTACCATTTGTTCTGTGTAGTCATCATTTGGGTCAAACTCTGCTTCACAGCCCATAAAACAAATTACCATCAAAAGCAAACAAATAGATATCCAGTACCTTCTCATTTTTCTATAGCATGTGTTAACTACCAAATTATTCTTGTACCACAATTTTTATTACCCAATTGTCCAGCCTCGGTTATTATACATTCCTTTCCTCCATTCTTAACATAATAAAGAGCGGCACGTATTTTAGGAGCCATACTTCCTTCTCCAAATTGTCCCTGTGCCAAATATTCCTCTGCCTGTTTTATTGTTAGAGTATCCAAAGCCATTTCGCCTTCCTTATTATAGTTGATATAGACCTTTGGCACATCTGTCAATATATAAAACTCATCTGCTCCTATTTCCACAGCCGTAAGAGCCGAAGCCAAATCCTTATCTATAACAGCCTCTACTCCACAGATTGAGTTATCTTTCTCTACAACTGGAATACCTCCTCCCCCAGCAGTTACCACAACATATCCTTCACAAGCAAGTTGTTTAGTCAATTGTACATTCTCTATTTTTATGGGAACAGGAGAAGCAACAACTTTTCTCCATCCTCCACGTTTTACATCTTCCTTAAAAGTTGCTCCCGTTTGTTTTACATACTCGTCTTTTTGTTCTTTGGTATAGTAGGGACCAACAGGTTTTGTTGGGTTTTTAAAACCATTGTCATCTTTGTCCACCAATACTTGAGTGAGAAGAACAGCAACTTTTCTATCTATACCTTCTCTTTTTATCACATTCCTAAGACACTGGTCTATCAAATAACC
Source organism: uncultured Bacteroidaceae bacterium (assembly GCA_964626385.1). Lineage (GTDB taxonomy): Bacteria > Bacteroidota > Bacteroidia > Bacteroidales > P3 > Scybalousia_A. The sequence goes on along the minus strand of CAZVEO010000005.1, from coordinate 34,700 downwards.
TATAGAACCTTGTGTTTGCGCCCCACAATAGTCCATAGGCATAGCCTCAACAGAAAATTGTTTCTTCCCGGCCTCGTTCTGCAAAAGTATATTACCAACTTGAGGGCCGTTACCATGTGCTATAACTAAATTATAATCCTCTTTCAAAAGATTGCTAATAGCATCACAAGTACTCATAACGTTTTTTATCTGCTCAGCGTAAGTTCCTTTTTCTTTACTACGTATAAGAGCATTGCCACCCAAGGCTACAACTGCTAATTTTTTCATATAAATTTATCAAAAACTATTAAAAATGAGTGGCAAAGATACAAAAAAAATATATTCTGTCAAGTTTTACTCTTTTTTTCATTTTGTTACACTTAATTTAAAAGTATGATAGATTTTTATAAGTTACACCCATAGGATATTTTATAAGGACACAGGCTGTGTCTGTGTCCTCTCTCAACTTATACTAACTCATCATAACCTATGCTAACATATCAAAAAGTAACGGCTATGCCATAATAAGCCACCCTGCAGGTGTACTCTGTAGGTGTTATTTTACAATAATTTTTTCGGTTTGTATGCCTTTGTTTGTGTTGATTATTATAAAGTATACTCCCTTGTCATTAATTTTTAACTCTTGAGGCAATTTTTTTGATTCAAAGATTTTTACCCCCAAAGAATTATAAACATCCAAAGAATTTATTTGCAAGTTATTGACATTGAATTTTAAAACACCATTCGTTGGGTTGGGGTATATAGAAACTTTATCATTAGTGTTTATTTCGTCTAAGTTCATAACAAGAGTAGTAAAAGTAAAATCATCTGTCCAATCACTATAATAAGGGTCGCAAACCGCCCTTACTCTTACTTTGTATTGAGTAGAAGGGGTAAGTCCTATAGGAGAGTATAAAGGGTCGTTGTATACTACGAACGGAGTATTAGGGTAAGATTCATTTGCTTTAGCAAAAGATACTTCCCAAACCGATTGAGAAACCGAACCGGGTGTCCATTCTATTTTTGCAAAAGAATGTGTAAGATCTTCTACATGTATGCTACTGATATTTGCACAAAGAGAGGGTTTAGTAGTGAAGGCTCTTATATCTGACCATTCACCTACATCATCTGTAGACTCACATTTTGCACGCACAAAAACAGAATAAGAACGTCCGCCCTCCAAATCAGTCAAAGTAACACTGTTGCCTTGACAAGAAATAATAGTGCCACTACCCGCGGTATGTCCAGCAAAACCATAATCTAACTCAAATAAAAATTGTCCCGTACGTGGCCTCCAAGAAACTTTTGCCGAATTGATACCAATGGAATCAAAGGTAACATTATAAGGAATGCTATCCACAGCACAAAGAGTCATAAAAGTTATTTGCTCAGAATAAGTAGTATCGTAATAAGTAGAAGTATATTGGTTGGCAATCCATGCTCTTGCATAATAGGTAACACCTTGGTATAAGCCAGTAACATCCACAGTATAAGCCTTAGGTAAAGAAGACATACTCGTGGTAGATGTTGCTATAATAGCGTTAGAAACTGTTGGGTTAGGAGTAAGACCTACTACCACTCCTGCCTTTGCTATCTTGTAAGCATCACCAACAGAGAGAGTTTTACTATGTATACGGGCTGAAGTATAAGTAATCTGCCCCACACTATCTACAGCACAAGTACCTCCTTGCGATGCAAGGGTAGTAAAGGAAATAACATTGGTAAAGACAGTATCAGCAGAAGCTCCAGTACCTTTCTTTGCATAAGCCTTAACATAATATGTTGTACCAGGCTCAAAATAAGGCTTAGAATTAGAAGGAGAGTTACCCGGCAAGTAATAGAAATCTCCTAATTTGCTACTAGAACTTGCTGTTCCAGCTAAAGAGGTTATTTTAATGGCATCTGTAAAATTTTGTGATTTTGATACAAAAAAACCCTTGCCATTTACCGACCAACCTCCGAAGTTGCTAATATTAGCATTAAGTTGTGCTTTATAGACACCTACATTGGTAACAGGACTTATTGTTAGAGTAGGCTGTGCTTTTATCAACGATACACAACAAAATATAATTGCAGAAAATAATATTATACCCTTTTTCATTACTCTACTGTATTAAAAAATCTATGTGGCAAATTTACAAAAAATATTCAATAACTTTACAACTCAACAAAAAAAAGAATAAAAAAAACTTTACAATCACAAAGTTATAATGACCTTATATTAGAGAGAATTGAAAAAATAATTGTATCTTTGCAAAAAATAAGAAACTTTCACTGAATGAAAAATATAAGAAACTTCTGTATCATTGCACACATAGACCATGGCAAAAGCACTTTGGCTGACCGTATGTTAGAATTTACAAAAAGCATACCTCAACGTGAGATGGAAAATCAAGTTTTGGACAATATGGACTTGGAAAGAGAGAGAGGTATAACTATAAAATCTCATGCTATACAAATGGAATATGATTACAAAGGAGCAAAATATTACCTCAACTTAATAGATACTCCGGGTCATGTAGATTTTTCTTACGAAGTTTCTCGCTCTTTGGTTGCTTGTGAAGGTGCTTTGCTTGTAGTGGACTCTACTCAGGGTATTCAGGCTCAAACAATAAGCAACCTCTATCAAGCCTTAGACAACGACCTTGAAATAATACCCGTACTAAACAAAATAGACCTACAAAATTCTATGGTTGAAGAGGTTTCAGACCAAATAATAGACCTTTTAGGTTGCAAAAAAGAGGACATAATTCTTGCCTCAGCAAAGACAGGTGCTGGTGTTGAAGAAATTCTTAGCAACATTATTGAAAAAATACCTCAACCCAAGGGAGATGGGAACGCTCCTTTACAAGCGCTTATCTTTGACTCTGTTTTTAATTCTTATAGGGGAGTTATATCTTATTTTAGAATATTCAATGGTACGCTTTCCAAAGGTGAGAAAATTATATTTATGAACACCAACAAAGAATATACAGCGGAAGAAATAGGTATTTTAAAATATAATCTTTCTCCTACAAATACCCTTTCTGCAGGAGATGTGGGTTATATAATTTGTTCCATAAAAACAAGTTCAGATGTAAAGGTTGGAGATACTATTACAAAGGTAGAAAATCCTTGTTTGGAAACAATTAAAGGGTTTCAAGAGGTTAAGCCTATGGTTTTTGCAGGAGTATATCCTCAAGATGCAGCCGATTATGAAGAATTGCGTGCTTCAATAGAAAAACTCCAACTTAACGATGCCTCACTTACCTTTGTACCGGAAAGTTCTTTGGCTTTGGGGTTTGGTTTTCGTTGTGGTTTTTTGGGACTTTTACATATGGAAATTATACAAGAAAGGTTGGAAAGAGAATTTAATATTGATGTAATAACCACTGTTCCAAATGTAAATTACAAAGTATATACTACAAAAGGAGAATGTCTTGAAGTCTATAACCCTTCGGGCCTACCTGACCCAAGCAACATAGAACACATTGAAGAACCTTATATTCTTGCCTCCATAATAACCAAAACGGAATTTATAGGAGGAATAATGAAACTTTGTATTGACAAAAGAGGAATACTAAAAAATCAAACATATATCTCTACCGATAGGGCAGAAATTGTTTTTGAATTACCTTTAGGAGAAGTTGTTTTTGATTTTTATGATAAATTAAAATCTATTAGTAAAGGCTATGCTTCTTTTGACTATCACCCATTTGAATATAAACCTTCAAAACTTGTAAAACTTGAGATTTTGCTTAATGGCGAGGCTGTGGATGCTCTTTCTACGCTTATTTACACAGACAATGCTTACCCTTTTGCAAGGCGTATGTGCGAAAAACTCAAAGAACTCATTCCAAGACAACAATTTGATATTGCCATACAAGGAGCCATTGGTAGTAAGATAATAGCAAGGGAAACGGTCAAAGCAGTGAGAAAGGATGTAACCGCAAAATGCTATGGCGGAGATATATCACGTAAAAGAAAGTTACTTGAAAAACAAAAAGAGGGTAAAAAACGTATGCGTCAAGTGGGTAGTGTAGAAGTACCTCAAAGTGCCTTTCTTGCCGTACTCAAATTAGACTAAAAAAGAATAAGGTTTTCTTAAAAAAAGAGGACGGATAGAAATAACAAACATTTTTCTGAAATGAAATCTTTTTTGTCCTATATATTGTTGAGTGTAGTTATAATAATATTATGTGTGGTAGCGTGTTCGTTTGGTAGTGTAGATATTTCTTCTTTGGACTCTGCAGATAAATACATTCTCTATCAAATACGTATTCCTCGCGTTTTGATGTGTATAGTAGCAGGTGCATGTTTATCTGTTTGTGGAGCAAGTTATCAAGCAGTGTTTAGAAATCCTTTGGCAGACCCTTATATACTTGGAGTTAGTTCAGGCGCTTCATTGGGAGCAAGTTTGGCAATAGTTTTGGGGTTGGACAAATTGATTATAGGAGTGCCTCTTTCGGCCTTTATTTTTGCTCTTATAACGGTGTTTCTTATTATGAAGCTTTCTAAAATTGGCAATCGCACTCATACTACTACTCTGATACTTGCAGGAGTTAGTTTTAATTTTCTTTTTTCTGCCGTAATATCCATAATTATGTTTGTAGATAGGGAGGATATGCACAAAATTTATTTTTGGACTATGGGGTCTTTATCTGGCGTTAAGTACTCGGATGTTATAATAGTTGGAGTTTTTACTCTTTTGGGTCTTATGGTTTTGCTATTGTTTGCCAAACGAATGAATGCCCTCTTGTTGGGTGATATGTCTGCCCAAAGTATAGGTATAAATGTAGAAAAAACAAGAAAAACCATCCTTATTACCTCTACTTTGATGACCTCGGCTGTTGTTAGTTATTGCGGAGTAATAGGTTTTATTGGTTTGGTAGTACCCCATATTATTAGACTTATTGTCGGAGCTGATAATAGAAAAATAATACCTCTCTCTCTCTTGGGTGGTGTGATTTTTATGCTTTCCGCAGATATTGTTGCTCGCAACATAATTTCTCCCAATGAGTTGCCTATAGGTACAATAACCTCTGCGGTCGGTTCTCCTTTCTTTATATATTTATTGTACAATGCAAAAAGAAAACTACATTTTTAACCCATTATGCACATACTCAAAGCAGAACATATAACAGTAGAATGTAAAGATAAAAAAATACTACAAGATATTAGTTTTCAAACAAATCAAGGAGATTTTATTTGTCTTATAGGCAAAAATGGTTCTGGCAAAACTACGCTATTGAAAACGCTTTCCAATATTTTGAAACCATCTTTTGGTGAGGTTTTTATAAAAGATGAGAATATCAAAAAGTTTGATTCAAAAACGATAGCGCAACATATATCTATAGTTTTTCAAAATTCCTATACTAATTTGAATTTCAGGGTTTGGGACATAGTTTTGATGGGTAGAATGTCTTATCAAAAACTTTGGCAAAGAGATAGCAAAGAAGATGAAAATATCTGTTTGGATGCTCTTAAACAAACTAACACTCTGCACTTGAAAGACAATATTTTTTCCCTTCTTTCTGCTGGAGAGCAACAAAGAGTTTTGATAGCAAGAGCATTATGCCAAGATGCAGAACTTATGTTTTTAGATGAGCCTGTATCAAATTTGGATATAAAACACCAATTTGAAATTATGGATATGCTCAAGCAAATAAACAAAACACAAAACAAAACCATTCTTATTATACTTCACGATTTAAGTCTATGTTTGCAATATACCGATAAAGTACTTGCCTTAAAGGATGGAAAACTCTTGTTTTATGGACAAACTCAAAAGATTATGACGGAGGACAATATAAAAACCCTTTTTGATGTAAGAGCTAAAATAATAGACAATCAAAATATTATACTTCAAAAATAAAGTTTGTTTTATTTATCTTTAATACATCTTACGCTTCTGCCAAAGGCTCTATAACCAAATATACTTACGTTAGTTGTTATTTCTGCTTTATTAAAATCCATACAAGAAGAAAGTCCATGCGATTTAGCATCCTCTCCCCAGTAATACCCTCTCATTCCTTGGTATTGAATATCTCCCGAATAGGCATTTCTCAAACCGGCACAAGGAAGTTTTAATTTGCCTTCTGCTATACTAAGATAGTACCCTCCTGTCTCTGTAAGTCTTATTTCTGCTCCAAGTTCCAAAACAGCCCTCCATTCCTTTTCATTAGGCAATCTATAACCACAGGGACAAGGGTTATTTGTCCGTTCTTTATTGTTCCAAAGGTCATCCTTAGGAAAAACAATCCAATCATTAGCACGACTATAATCTATAATAAATTTTTTTGGTGTAGAGACAAAGTTTGGAGCCAATTGCATGGTAGTGTCAGATATGCGTTTTTCATGTCCATCGGTTGCTCTACCCCATTGATACAAATCTCCCCAAGAATCAGAAGAAGAAACATCGTTATTTAAGGCCCCAAGGTTTCTATCTAGAAAAATAAGAACTCCTTCTTTTGTTTGCAACTCTCCTAATTCATAATAAACAAACTTACCATTTTCTGTAACTATTGGTTTAGCAAATCCCTCATCATAACTTTGGCACAGAACTCTGCCTATCAACATAAACAAAGTTATATATAATATTATTCTCTTCATGCGTCTACTCTTTTTTAAAGACATTGCAAAGTTATAAGTAATTAAGCAAAAATCAAAAAAACTCCAACAATTTTTCTCCCCTCCCACACTTTTACATACACCCCTCATCCTATTTTCTATTGTTTTGTACATAAAGTTAGCGTAGTATTACTTTTTGTTCTATTTGTTTATATAAGGAATTGGGTAATCGGGAGAGGTTGAGAAATTTAAACGAAAGTTTCTATGGCTTTTGTTATGGTATAGGCGGTTGACCAAGCAGCTTGTAAATTAAAACCTCCTGTAATGGCATCTATGTCTAAGGTTTCACCCGCAAAAAATAATTTTTCTATAACCTTGCTTTCTAATGTATTTGGATTTATACCCTTAGTATCTATTCCTCCACAACTCACAAACTCACTTTTTTCCATATATCTACCTTTGATAGTGTATTTATCAGAACAAAGCGTGTTGGTTATTCTATTAATATCTTTTTGGTTTATAGTAAAGACTTTACTATTTACCTTCTGTCCTAGAGATTTTTCTGCCAAAAATTCCCAAAGATTATTTGTTAAACACAGTGGATTGAAATTTTTTATAAGTCTGTTAGTATTTGAAGAAAGTTTATTGATTATTGTTTGCTCTACTTGAGTATAATTTTGCCCCGACCAATTAATTAACAATTCAGTTTGATAATTTCTTTGATATAAGTATTCTGCTGCAAAGGAAGAAAGTTTTAATGTTGCAGGACCACTAATTCCCCAATGCGTAATAAGCAAACCACCTTTGCATTTAAATTTTGTTCCACAGAGCAATAATTCTACATCCATAGCAACCACACCAGAGAGTTTTTGCAACTTTTCGTCTTTGAGATTAAAACTAAAAAGCGAGGGAATAAAGGGTTTTATTTTTTGTCCCTCTGAAGATAACTCATTGAATAAAGTTTCGTTTTTATACCCTCCTGTTGCTAATACAATAAAATCAAAGCCCTCTAATTGTTGAAAGCTGTCTATTGTCCTATTTGTTTTTATTTTTATATGATACTTGTTGGCAAGATGGAGAAACAAATTTATTATTTCCATAGAATTGTTACTCTTTGGAAATACCCTACCCTTGTCTTCTATTTTCAAACTTATACCATGGCTAACAAACCAGTTAAATGTATCTTTTGGACTAAAGTTTTTCAAAACTTGTCTCATTATTTTGTAGCCACGGGGATAAACGACTTTAAGGTCGTTGATATTTTCAAAAGTATTTGAACAATTACATCTACCACCACCAGACAATTTTACCTTACTGAGTACATGACTGCTTTTCTCAAAAATAACAACCTCAACTTTATCATTAAGTCGCTCTTTGAGATTAATTGCACAAAAAAAACCTGCTGCTCCTCCGCCTACTATTGCAACTCGCATATTTATTTCTTTAAATTACCATTGTTGTAAAGCAAACTATCTACTTGTTTTTGTTTGTTTTGTATATGAATCTCTGTTGGTAAATATTTTAAGGCATCATCTACGGTCTGTTTTGCCTTAGAGTAATTTTTCTTGTTAATATATGTATCTATTTTTTCGCACCATGGTTTATAGTTGAGATAATGCTCTTCTATGTATTTGTCTAACTCTTGCATGGCTCTTTCTTCTTGGTTGTGTTTTCTATATATGTTAAGTTTTGTTTTTAACATAGGGTAATTAAATGGTTTCATTTCCAAACATTTGTTTGCAAAATATAGGCAAGAGTCCATATTGTCCAAAGCATAATACCATTTTGCCAAAGCGTTCTCTTTGGCAGCAAGATAGGGATTGCTATTATCGTGTAAAACAATGTCTATTGCCGTTCTATAATCTCCTTGTAAAGCATACATATTACCTATACTTATGGCTATGGGACGCGTGCTTTCATCTATGTTAGGAATTTTTGGAAAGGCTTTTTGCCAATAAGAAGGAAGAATCTTTTGTTTGTTTTTGGAATTGTAACAAACTATTCTGTCGTATTGTAACTTGGAAGAATAGACATGCAACGTTTCTATATATGTTGTTGCTAAAGATACAACAACAAATATTATAACAATAGGAAGATTCAAAGTTTTTATTTTTTGTTTGTCGGGTTGCATTGCTTTGTACTTAAAATAAACCATACCCATTATTCCAATAGAAAGAGCAAGATAAATTTGAGGAGTTGCTCTTTCATTGGGAAAGTTAAACAACGCGTCATTGCCATAGGTAAATAATAACATCAAAGATAATAGGGCTAATAATCTATAAGGTTCCTTGATGTGTTTGGAAAAAATTATTTTAACTCCTACAACAACCACAGACAAGTACAAAGAAATATAAAGCAACAAACCTATTATACCCAATTCACTACACATTTCCAAAAAATCATTATGTGCATGATCAGAAACTATAAAAGAAGGTCTTTGTTTCGCTTCTACTTTCATTACAGCTATTTTATAGTTGCCCACGCCATAACCAGTTAAAGGCTTATCTTTTATTATAGTAATAGCATTTTTCCATATCTTTATTCTTGCTTTGGAACTTTTACCTGTACCAGTTTCTTTTATTCTCTGAGAAACATCAAAAGCATTTTCTTGTTTATGGCTTCCATGTTCATAGTTATAGGTTACAAAACTCCCACCTAATACAAAACCTCCCAATAGACAAAGTATTATAGCCAAACTTTTAAACAAATAGATTTTCTTTTTCAGTCTAATCAAATATGCTAAAGAATAAACCAATAATATAACTATATTCAAAAGCAAGCAAAGATAAGCACTGCGCGTAGATATTATGGGAAGACAAAAAGATAGAGACAGAATAAGAAACAGAGATATAAATTTAAATTTCTTTTTATACCTGAAAAACGCATAGTAAAGAAAAGGCAGTTTGAACATCATACAAACAGCAAAAATATTCTTATTACCATAACCTCCATTAATAAAAGGTATTTTATTAGGATAGTCCGCACAATTAAGATAATAATAGGAAACAATACAAGTTATAACATTAACTAAGGCAACGACCATAGCAGAATAAACCAAAAAATGAAAACGTTTTGGTTTATCACTCAAAAATATTATTATCAAAAATGTTGTCATCAATACAAGCAACCACCTATTGACCACAACCAATCCCTCTACTCTATTAATAGCCCATGAAATAGACAGCAACATAAAGACAACAAGGATAGTCCAAAGTTTTATAGCAGAAAATTGCCAAGGGTTTACAACTTTTTTTTTGTTCTTTAATATACTGACAAGCAAAAAACCTCCACCCACAATAACAAACAATGAGATAAAAAAATGTCTCAAAGAAGTTACATCATTTGTTAGTATAGGAGGAAATATTTGAATAACAAAAAGAAAAATCAAAAGCCCTCCTATCCATACAGAATTGAGATACTTACTGCTCATAACTTTATCTTTTTTACTCGTCTACAATCTATAAATACAACCCAAAAGGAAGTTAAATGTTTGTGAAGGATAATTATAATATAAATAATATTGTTGGAAAGCCAAATTATTCAAATCGGCGAAGAATGACCACTTTTCATCATATTCATATCTTGCTGAAAGACTAATATCAAACATAGATTTTATATCAACTTCCTTTCGCAAACTTTCAACATAAGCCTTACTCTTAGAATAGAAAGTAGGAGTTAAGCTCAAATGAAGTTTGTTGTTATGAATATAGTTTATTTTTGAAGACAAAGTAAAACCCGGGTGGTACCATGCCTCAAAATCAGAATCGTCTCTATTTGTTCTTTGCAGAGTAGCATTTAGATTGAAAGAAAAATTATTGCTAACATTAAAATAAGTCTCAAGTGTTAAATAATATTGCTTTGCATTGTCATAAACTACTCTATGAACATTAAATATATTCTTGTTGATAATAGTGCTATTCTTATAGAAATATTTATTGGTCATAACCTTATACCCCGCTTCCAAAGAAAGTTGAGACTTAGGCGTTATATTCAAAAAACCTTTTGCAAAAAAAGTATTGTATCTGCCATCTTCCAAATTTGGTATAGGTTGAACAAAAGGATTTTCTTTACTCAAAGAGTTTAGAGTAGGTAATGTACTTTCCGATTTTAAACCTCCATAAAGACTCAGAATTTGTTGTATGATTTCAAAACTAATAGTTGCTGTTGGCAATAGTTGAAAACCTTTATATGTATTTACTCCTGGCACCATTCCAAGTGATGCAAAGAAATGAAATTTGTCCCAATCAAAAAGAAAATAAGGAGCAAAATTCATAAGCAACCTTGTATCTCCATAAAAGGATTGTTTGTAATCAAAACTCATACCTATTCTTTGATTATAGGCTTTGGAAAACACTTCTATGTTTTTATTTACATCAAACAAAGCATTTATAAAAAATTCTCCGTTAGAACGATTATTACCTGTATAGTTGAAATCTAATTTTCCGCTGTGTTGCCAAACGTTATCTCTGTTGAGTGTTGAGTAGGCAATATTTCCTCCTACATTGTGCCAAGATATTCTATAGTCTTTCTTATCTATATTCCACAAAGAGTAGTATTCATCACCGTAGTAATAATTTCTGCTATAATTATAATAGAGTTGTGAGGAAGCAACATAATATTTGAATATTTTTTTACCATAAAGATTTATGCTCTCATTAGAATAGCCACTATAACCATATTTTTTTTCTCCGCTCAAAGAAGATTTGGAATACACATCCACACCATACATAAGAGAACGGTCTCTCAAAGAAGTATAAGAGCCTTGTAACAAAGGCAGAAAACCTATCTTTAAATCTTTTCCAAAAGCCAACCCCAATCCTCCTTTGAGATTTATGTGATATAACTTAGACTGAGGCTCTCCTTTAACCGTTGCTGCTTTTATGGTGTCAAAGGTTAGTGTTGTATTGTAAGCACTGCTTATGTGGTCAAAACTAAAATTCAATTGAGTGAACGATGTGTCAAATATAGACAAATTTCTATTTATTTTATTGGCATCATTTATCATGGGGTCAAAAGCAACGTTCACGGTTACATTCTCGTTATAAGTTTCCTCGTTTTGTTGTGCCTGAATATTATAAACAAAAATTAGGCTTGCAAATATACTTATTATACCTTTTATTCTCATTTTTCTTTTGCTTTCTATTGTATTTTAGTATTTGTTATCTTCTATAATAACTTCATCCACAGAGTTTTCTTGATTTTGCAACTTCTGTTCGTTTTCTTGGTTTTCTTTTTCTGTCTTATTAGATAAAGTTTGCAACTTATCTTTAGCCATAGTTATTATATCATCTTCTCCTTCATAGTTGTCTATTATTGATTGCAAAGTTTGTTTTGCTTGAAAATCATTTCCTTTTACCACAAATATATCCGACCACAAAATAAACGCCTTTGCCAAATAATAGTCATCGGCTCCACTTTTGGACATTTGTCTAATAATATTTTCACTTTCAACAAAATTCTTACTCTCAAATTCCATCAAAGCCATAGAATACTGAGCGTATGAGGTATATTTTAAGGACGATGAATTTTTTAATTTATCCACATATTCCTTTGCTTGAAAAGGTTTGTTTTGAGTAAAATAGGCCTCTGCCAAAACAAAATAAGCATCATCCACTATGTTTTTATCTGCACTTTCATTACTTGTAATCTCCTCTGCCCAAGCAATAGCATTATTATAGTCTTGTTGAGAGAAATATATATTCATTATTTCTTTTTGTGCCAATAGTTTGTTAGTTGCCGTTGAGGTTATACCGTCCAATCTTTTGTATATTTCCAAAGTTCTTTCTACATCTCTGTTTCTATAAATCTTACCGGCGTTCAATAAGGCTTTCTCTGTATATGTTCCGTAAGGCTTCATACCAACCTTATAATAATATTCTCCTGCTTGCAAACTGTCATTAGTTTTTTGTAAACAATCTGCTAAATAATACTCTGATTTGGTTGCAAAAGTACCTGAAGGGAAATTGTTAATATAATTCTTAAATAAAGGAATTGCCTCACCATATTTCTCGTCCATATATTTGTTTTCTGCCACTTGATAAAGCATATCTTCTTTTTCTTGATTGCTTACCTTTCGTGTTCCTAAATCATTGACATAAGATAAATATTCCTCCGGCTTTGATTGGTCCATATAGATATTCTTGATAACTGAAAGAGCCGCTTGTGCTTGCTTGCTATTAGGATATTTTCTTACCAATTGGTCTAATGTATTAAGAGCATCATCATATTGCAACATTTGATATTGCAACATCCCCACTTTTCCCAAACAATCTTTAGTAAAAGTATTATCAGGATTGGTTTGCAATAATGTTTGATAAGTAGAAAGAGCTTTGTCGTTTTGATTTGTAGCCAAATAGGTATTACCTAATTCATAGAAAAAAGCCGGTCTATACGAACTGTTAGGAAAATCGTTTATTGCCTTTTGCAATGTCAAACTTTTACTCTGTTGAGAACCAGAAGCACCCTCAGCCATTGCCTTTTGATATGTTGCATAATCAGAGTTGGTAGAATTTTCTGATATGAAATCATTGTATTTTTTCACTGCTCCATTAAAATCCTTTAACATATAAAAACAATCAGCTAATCTTATTGTTGCATCATTCCTTATAGCCTTCTCTTCATTACTTGCTTCTACCTTAGCAAAGTAGTCTTTTGCCAAAGAGTATTTTTTTTGTTTAAACAAATTATAAGCCATCAAATAATCAGCTTTGCTTGTATAAGCATTGTTTTCGTATTCTGGTACTGAATAATAAGCACGCAAAGTTTGTTCACTTTTTGCATAGGATTGAGTCAAATAAAGAGCCTCAGCCTTAACATATTTTGCAGAAGCCAATATATCATTTGAGGCAAAAGATGAGTTTTCTTCTATTTTTCCTATTGTATTTATACTTTCCTTGTATTTGTGTTGATTAAACAATTCTATGGCTCTATTCAAGCAAGTTTTTACATATATCCTATTTAATTGAGAATCCCTATTCTTTATATTTTCCAACTGTTCCAAAGCCAAAGCATAATTGTGAGTTCTTTCATAGATATGAGCCAAGTAGACTCTCGCTTGTCCAACACCACTACCTTCTTTTGTCTTTTTATCTTTACGAGTATTGTCCTTTATATACTGGTTTAGTTGTTTAATCAAAGATTCATTGAAAGGAGGGTTGCTTGTTATACCAAGTTTTGCGTATGAAAACAACGCCTGTTCTTGTATGTCCTTATCAAATTTCATACTAGAAGCCTTTGCATAAGAATTTAAGGCAGAAACGCTATCCTTATTTGATAAATAACAATAACCCAACGAATACAAAGCACTTTGACTCAAAGCATCCTCTTGATTGGAACAAGCCTCAAAATAAGGAATAGCCTGTACATATTTGCCTGTCTCCATAAGACAATAACCCATCAAATAATTGTCATTAGCATTTACTCCTTCATTACTTTTTATAGAGGCCTCTATATAAGGTAAGGCTTGCTCATATTGTTGTTTCTTATAATAAGCATCTCCGAGCATACGATTGAGCTCAATTGCACGTTTGGAACTAACAGAGTTTTGACTCAAAGTGGGAGCCATTTCTATCAGTTTATCATAATCCCCTTGAAAATAATATATCTGACAAATGTAATAAGGTACTACTTTGGAAAAGTGCCTGTTCTTTTTCAACGGCTCAAATTCTTTGAGAGCTAAATCATATTTGCCCTCCGTATAAAGTATATGTCCATAATAATATTTGCAAACACTTGCATACTTGCTATCTGTATCTTTTACTTTGGAAAAATATATTTTGGCTTTATTTGGTAAATTTTGCAAAAAATAACAGTAACCGAGTTTGTAATTATATTCTTGTATCTCTTGTTTGGACAAAGCATTAGTATCCATATTGGCATATGTATTAAGAGCCAAAAGGAAATCTCCTTTCTGCATGTGCCAGTTGGCTATATAGAAATTTGCCCTATTGATTTTTTGAGAATTAGGGAATAGGTTTTTATATTCTTTAAACAAAAAATCCACATCGTTATGCATAAGATAATAAGCACACAAAGCCCTATTAAAATATATTTCTGACACCTCATAGCCCTTTTCCTCTTTGCTTGATTCTTGAGGATAAACACTTTCCCATTTTTTTATCAATAAGGAGTATTCATTGTATGCCTGCACATAATTTCTTTCTCCTTGTAGGGTTTCAGCCTTTTTTATTTGCGATTGCAATTCTTGGTTTATAAAAGTCTTTTGAGCATTACCTAAGCCAAACATAAGTATTGCTCCAGCCAACAGTATATTTCTTATGTATATTCTCATTAGTCTTTTGTTTTTAGAAAAGCAAAAATAAAATAAATTATTAAGATACAGTACCTATTAAAGTGATAATTTTATTGAAGAGTATGAATTATACATTATAAAAAAATTACTAACTTTGCCTTTGATATGGAGATAGATAATTTTTTGACATATTTGAGAAAGAGTAAAAATGCTTCCAAGCACACTCTTACAGCATACGCCTCTGATTTGCATCAATTTGAGCAACATCTTTCCTACCTTTGTCAAGGAGATACAGAGGATAAAAACATAGACCTAAACATAATAAGAATTTGGATTATGGATATGGCAGACAAAGGTATAACAAACAGAAGTATTGCTCGAAAATTAACAGCTTTAAGGACTTATTTTTTCTACAAAGAAACCATAGATAAAGATACAAAAAGCCCTATGAATAAGATTATTGCTCCTAAGATAGCCAAAAGAAAAATGTCTTTTATTTCCGAACAAGAGATACAAAAACTACTCAACGAGCAATATAATGAAGAGGACTTTCTTTCCATAAGAGATAAACTTATAATAGAGTTACTTTATGCTACGGGTGTGAGACGTTCTGAGTTAATAAATATAAAACAATCAGATATTTCCTTTGAAAGAGAGTGTATAAAAATTATAGGAAAAAGAAAAAAAGAGAGAATTGTCCCAATAAATAAAAAAATTGTTGCCGATTTGATAAAATATATTGACATAAAACAGCGTTTAAATATGAAAGAAACTGTTTTATTTGTTGACAAAAAAGGGAAACCTATGAGTGTAAATAGTTTGTATTATATGGTACATAAGAAACTTGAAGGCTATGATGTAAATAAAAAATCTCCTCATGTTTTCAGGCATACTTGTGCTACTCATTTGGTAGGTAACGGAGCAGAATTAAATAGTGTAAAAACTCTTATGGGACACACCTCAGTTGCCACTACAGAACTATATACTCACACTACCTTAGAACAACTAAAACATGAGTATAAAAAAGCATTTCAACATATAAACTAAAAGATTTTAGGAGGTATTATTATGAAAATTAACATTAATGCAGTAAAATTTAGACCAGACGAAAAATTATTAACTTTTGTGAATGAGAAAGTTTCTAAATTAGACCGTCATTTGTCAAACATCATAGATAGTGATGTAACATTGAAAGTAGACAAACCCGAGTCCGATAACAACAAGATAGTAGATATAAGGTTAGCGGTAAAGGGTTATGATTTGTATGCTTCCAAACAGGCAAATACCTTTGAAGAGGCAACAATGCTTGCCATAGATGCCCTAAAACCTCAAATAGACAAACTTAAAGATAGAAAATAAAAACATTTTTTATAAATTACAATATGTATATAACAAGAAGATAGAAGCCTGCGAAGGTTTCTATCTTTTTTACATCCTTAGGCTATTCTATACAGACACACCCACAAGGTGCATCCACAGGGTGTGGCTCTGCCCTTTAAAACAGGCGATGCCTGTGCCCTTATGAAACACCCTATGGGTGCAGGCTAAGCTTGGATTTGGTATATTTCGGGTAGGTTTCTGCCATAGCCGTTGATATCCAAACCATAACCAATGATAAAAGGGTCTTCTATATTCATACCTACGTATTTCACGGGGTAGTTTTGTTTAAATTTATGAGGCTTAAACATCAAAGTTGCTATCTCTATACTTGCAGGCTCCTGTTCCAAAAGTTGCTCTCTAATGTTTAGCATAGTAAAACCACTATCTACAATATCCTCCACTACAATTATATGCTTTCCTTTTATATCCTCGTTGAGTCCTATCAGTTTCTTAAACTCACCAGTAGAATCTTCGCCTTGATAAGTACTTACCTTTACAAAACTTATTTTACAAGAAATTTTTATTTCTCTAAGCAAATCGGAGGCAAAAATAAAAGCACCGTTTAAGACAACAATAAAAAGGACCTCTTTGTCTTTGTAGTCCTTATTTATATTATTTGCCAAACGTGTTACAATGGATTGCAACTCTGTTTTTGAGATATACTTCTTGAAGACTTTATCTTCTATGCTATACATCTTTGATAATAAAATCAATCTATTATATATGAATATTGTAGCCCTATGGAATAAGTAGTTTGTTTTTGAAGTTTTTTGTTGGCAAAATAATTTTGCATTCCGAACTCTATTCCAAAACCATGTCTATGGTCAAGCGAGAACATACAGCCTAAGCGTGGCATCCAACCAAATTTTATACCTGATTGTCCTTCAAAATCTCTGTAATAGTAGTCCTCAATATTTTCCTTTGATAAAGAGTAATCATATCTTCCCAACACTGCTCCCAAGCCTATGCCAAGGTATGGTTTTATTTTTTCGTTGAAAAAATAATAATTACAAAAAACAGTCAGGGGTACTTGCCAAGCAACAAAATTTTGCTTTGTAGGAAGAAAAGGAAGTTTTGTTGTTTCGGGCTGAAATCTATCATAGCCCAACGACAATCCCCAAGAAAGTTTTATTTCTTGATACTGAAACTCCACTTGAAAATCACCACCTGCTCCCCATTGATAATTATCTTTAATATCTCCGTTGGTAATAAGATAATGACCTCTAAGTGAGAGAAACACATCATAAGGCTCTCCACTACTCAATCTATGTCTGTTTTGAGCGAAAGTATTTACAGAACTCAACAAGAGAACAAGAACTAATATTTTTTTATACAAATTTTTCATATACTATTCATTTTTAAGTGATTTCAAAACTTTATTTCTGCTTTGCCCAAGAGTCTTTCAATGTGCAAGTACGATTAAAAATCAAATTATCTTCTTTACTATCATAATCCACAGAAAAATAACCTAAACGCTCAAACTGATACTTATCCAAAGGTTTAGCATTGCAAAGGGCTTTTTCCATTTTACAATTTTTTAGGGTAGTCAAAGAATTAGGGTTTAGATTGTCAAGAAAAGTTTGTCCTTCCTCTACTTTATCTGGTAGTTCTGTGGCAAACAATCTATCAAACAATCTAACCTCTGCATTTATACAATCTTTTGCATTTACCCAATGTATCGTACCTTTGATTTTTCTACCGTCAGTAGCGTTGCCTCCGCGTGAATTAGCATCGTACGTACAATGTACAGTAGTTACTTTACCATTTTCATCTTTCTCACATTCTACACATTTTACAATATAAGCATATCTCAACCTTACTTCTTGTCCGGGAGTTAATCTAAAATATTTTTTTGGCGCCTCTTCCATAAAATCATCTTCCTCAATATACAAAGTATTTGAAAAAGTAACTTTGCGAGAACCTTTGCTTTCATCTTCTGGATTGTTTACAGCATCCAACTCATCCCAAAAATCATCTGGACAGTTGTCTATAATTAATTTTATAGGGTGCAAAACTCCCATTATTCTATCTGCTTTTTTGTTAAGGTCATCTCTTAAAGAACCTTCTAAACGAGAATAATCTATAAGGTTATCCCTTTTGGCAACCCCAATATCTTCACAAAAGTTTCTAATACTCTCCGGAGTGTACCCTCTTCTTCTCAAACCACAAATAGTTGGCATACGAGGGTCATCCCAACCAGATACGTAACCTTCTTTTACAAGTTGAAGCAATTTCCTCTTACTCATAACGGTATAAGTTATGTTTAAACGAGCAAACTCATATTGATGTGAAGGAAAAATTTCCAACTCTTTTATAAACCAATCATACAAAGGTCTGTGTATATCAAACTCCAAAGTACAAATAGAGTGCGTTATGTTTTCTATACTATCACTCTGGCCATGAGCATAGTCATACATAGGGTAGATACACCATTTGTCGCCCGTTCTATGATGAGAGGCGTGTATTATTCTATACATTATAGGGTCCCTCATATTCATATTTGGGTGAGTCATATCTATTTTTGCCCTTAGGGTTTTTTCTCCATCGGCAAATTTTCCTTCTCTCATTTGTTCAAAAAGACAAAGATTTTCTTCCACACTTCTATCTCTGTAAGGCGAATTTTTTCCCGCAGAAGTAATAGTACCTCTGTTCTGTCTTATTTCTTCATTAGTTTGGTCATCTACATAAGCCTTGCCTTTTTTAATAAGCACTATAGCCCATTGATATAGTTGTTCAAAATAATCTGAAGCATATCTTTCTACTGCCCAATCAAAGCCTAACCATTTTATATCCTCCTTTATGGAGTCAACGTATTCGGTGTCTTCTTTTACTGGGTTGGTATCGTCAAATCTCAAATTTGTTTTTCCACCATATTTTTTTGCCAAACCAAAATTTATATAAATACTTTTTGCATGTCCTATGTGTAAATAGCCATTAGGCTCGGGAGGGAAACGAGTTTGTATAGCTTTAACATTACCCTCTTTTAAGTCTTTTTCTATTATTTCCTCTAAAAAATTCTTTTGTGTTTTATCATTGTCTAACATTTGCCCTATATTGTTTTATAAGATTTAAAAAAATTATTTCTTTTCTTTAAGAAGGTCTCTTATTTCAGTAAGTAATTCCTCTTGTTTGCTTGAAGTAGAAGGTGTATCTGTTTTTTTATCTTTTTTCTTTGAAAGTTTATTCAATCCCTTTACCATCAAAAAGATGCAAAACGCAATTATTAAAAAATCCACCACATTTTGAATAAAATTGCCATAGGTAATATTGGACTCCCCTATATTTATTTTTAATCCTGTAAAATCTATACCGCCGGTTATTATTCCTATGATGGGCATTATAACATCGTTGACTAAAGAGGAAACTATTTTTCCAAAAGCACTCCCGATAATGACTCCCACAGCCATGTCCACAACGCTGCCCCTCATGGCAAACTCTTTAAACTCCTTGACAATACCCATAATTGCTACATTTTTCTCTTTCCTTCAACAATTGCTAATACTCTATTATAGGTTGCAAAGTTACATTTTTTTCAACAAAATGAAAAAATTATTTTGCAAATCTTTACAAATACTATATTTTTGCAAGCAAATAATTATAATAACATAAATAAATAGGAGAAAAAGAAATGAAAAACTTATTTTTATTATTAGCAATTGCGATGACTCCTTTTATGTTTTGGAGTTGTGATGATGATGTAGAAGAGTTGACTGGAGAGTTAACCGGTTATGTAAAATTTACTTTAGACGGACAATCCTATGATTACACAGGGGCAGTAAGTACCACTACAGGAGGCAAATTTGTTATAACCACAGGTTCTACCCAAGGAGCTGTAACCTTATCGCTTGAAAACTCACAAGTAGGCACTCATCAATTAGGTTTAGGTAATGATATTAGCGCCGTAACAAGTTTCATCAGTAGCGGTTTTAGTTATGAGAATCTGTCTAATACCCTTGTTTTTTATCCTTTTGGTAGTGATGAAAAATATATAATCTTAGGAGGCACTTGCAATATTACCTCTGCTACAAATACTAAGGTTAAAGGTACTTTTTCCGGCATAGCAAAACCTTTGAATGAATTGACTGATTTTGATGCAGCAACTATACTTGGTCTTATTACGGGAAGTGCTAATATCACGGGAAGTTTTGTAGCTTATAAACTTTAGTCTATCTAAAATAGACACAAAAACTATACTTTTGATATAAAAAGTATTCATTTATAGTCTTATATTTGAAAAAAAATATATAATTTTGCAAACTCAAAAAGGCAAAGAAAGAGTGATAATATATAATATTGATATTAACAAATAATTTAGAATAAAGATGACAAAAGCAGAAATAGTGGCTGAAATAGCACAAAGAACAGGAATGGAGAAGGTTAACATTCAAGAAGTTGTTGAGGAATTTATGACCGTATTGAAAGGTTCCTTAAAGAAAGGTGATAATGTTTATCTAAGAGGTTTTGGTTCTTTCATAATAAAGAAAAGAGCAGAAAAAACAGGTAGAAACATTTCTAAAAATACGACAATAATAATACCAGCTCACAATATTCCTTCATTTAAGCCATCAAAATCTTTTGTAGAGGACGTGAAAAACAATGTTAAATAATTAAAAATATAAAAAAATGCCAAGCGGAAAAAAAAGGAAAGGCCATAAAATGGCAACACACAAACGCAAAAAACGTTTGCGTAAGAATAGGCATAAGAATAAATAATCTTATGCAATATATGGAATAACTACAAAAAGGTTATTTCATAAGAAATAGAATATTGCGAAACTGCATTTTTTTAAAAGTTTCGCAATATTTTTTAAGAAAAACACCACATAAAAAAACAAACTCCCAAATGGATAAAGATTTAATCATACAAAAAAAAGGAACAGGAGTTGAAATAGCGTTATTGGAAGATAAGCGTTTAGTTGAGTTGCACAAGGAATATCCAAATGTATCTTATGTAACAGGCGATGTCTATCTTGGACAGGTTAAGAAAATAATGACTGGTCTCAACGCCGTTTTTGTTGATGTGGGTGCAGGAAAAGACGGATTCTTACATTATTTAGACCTTGGACACAACTTTTTGCAAATGCAGAACCTTGTTTCTAAGTGTATATCGGGTAATATAGACGGTTTGCAAAAGAGCAAGAAGAATATACCCGAATTAGACAAAAAAGGAGTAATAAGCGATGTTCTCAAACAAGGACAACTAATTTTGGTGCAAATAACCAAGGAGCCTATATCTACTAAAGGACCACGTCTTAGTGGAGAAATTTCTTTTGCAGGCAGGCATATTGTATTGGTACCTTTTGGCAACAAAATTTCAGTGTCTCAGAAGATAAAGAGTTTAGAGGAAAGAAAAAGATTGAGAAGATTGCTTGTAAGCATCAAACCCGAAAATGTAGGGCTTATCATAAGAACTGCAGCAGAAAATGCCACTGCCGCAGAATTGGACGAAGAATTAAAGCACCTTTACGGAAAATGGACTGCTTTGCAAAAAAATTTGAAAGATGCGACTCCTCCCAAAAAAATGGTCTCAGAAGAGGACCAAAGTGTAGTGGTTTTGAGAAATATGTTGAGTGAAGAATTCAATAGTATTTACGTTAATGATGAACGTATTTACGAAGAATTAAAAACATATATCAAAAAAATATATCCACAGAAAGAAGATATTTTAAAATTGTACAAATTGCAAACACCTATATTTGAGCAGTTTGGAATAGAAAATCAAATACGTAATTCTTTCGGTAAGATAGTTACCATACGCAGCGGAATATATCTGGTTATAGAGCAGACCGAAGCCATGGCTGTAATAGATGTCAATAGTGGCAATAGAACAAAGTCCTCTCAAGACCAAGAAGAAAATGCCCTAATGGTAAATACAGAGGCTGCTATAGAAATTGCAAGGCAATTAAGACTCAGGGATATGGGCGGAATTATCGTGATAGACTTTATTGATATGTCTAAGGGCATTAACAGAAAGAAATTGCTTGACACCATGAGAATTGAAATGGAAAAAGACCAAGCCCGCCACACAATACTTCCTTTGAGTAAATTTTGTCTTATGCAAATTACAAGACAAAGAGTAAGACCTGTTTTAAACGTTGAAATATCAGAGGTTTGCCCAACTTGTAATGGTAGTGGTACAATAAAATCTTCAATGAATGTGCTTAGTGATATAAGCAACGATATAAAATACCTTTCAGTAGAACAAAATGAAAAAAGTTTAAAAATAGCAGTGCATCCTTTTGTATATGCATACATAACAAGAGGCATATTCAATAAACCTTACAAAAAATGGGAAAAAGAATATGGAGTAAAATTAAAAATAGAATCCGAATCTAATTTAGCACTTAATCAATATACATTTTTCAATTCCGATGGAGAAAAAATAGAGTTATAATCTAAAAACTCCGTAAAAAAAAAACGAAGAAACTTTAATTTGTTTCTTCGTTTTTTTGTGTTATAACGTTTTTATTACTGCTTTTGAGGTGGATAATCTATGTTATAATGTAGTCCAACACTTTCTCTTCTTTTCATAGCCATACTTATGATAAGATAAGCATTTGCAATAAGATTTCTAAGTTCGCAAAGTTGAGGAGTAAGTACTGAGCGGTTGTAAAGTTCTTCCACCTCATCATAGAT
The DNA here is from genome assembly GCA_964626385.1 of uncultured Bacteroidaceae bacterium. Taxonomy (GTDB): domain Bacteria; phylum Bacteroidota; class Bacteroidia; order Bacteroidales; family P3; genus Scybalousia_A. Next base: position 11,905 of record CAZVEO010000005.1, on the reverse strand, counting down.
AAGTTTGGTACGTTTAAAAGCCCTTTGCAATCGCAAATTACTGCGCACTATACCCACATAATTTGACATTATTTGTTGTAATTCTCTTTGTGTTTGAGTGATAAGAGATATTTCCTCATTAAATACCATTCCCTCTGCATTCCAATCGGGTACTTGTTCACAGAAATCTATATTTTTTATAGCCTCTTTACCATCCAAAGCCGCACGATGAGAATAAACTAAGGCTTCTAATAAAGAATTTGATGCCAAACGATTGGCTCCGTGTAAACCCGTACGAGAACATTCTCCGGTAGCATAAAGATGTTTTATTGTAGTACGTGCATATTCGTCCACAACTATTCCTCCACAACTATAGTGAGTAGCAGGCACCACAGGTATCATATCCCCCCTTGTTATGTTTATACCCATTTCCAAACATTTCGCATAAATGTGAGGAAAATGATGCATAATTTCTTCTTTACTTATTTGGGAACAATCCAAATAAACATGGTCATCTCCACTTAACGTCATCTCCGAATTTATTGCTCTTGCAACAATATCCCTTGGTGCCAAAGAACCTCGTTTGTCATATTTGTGCATAAAACTCTCACCTTTTAGGTTTTTTAATTCCCCTCCAGCGCCTCTCATGGCTTCGGTTATAAGAAAAGAGGGTTTTTCCACTGGGTTGTACAAAGATGTAGGATGAAATTGAATAAACTCCATATCTTTCAACCAACCTTTTGCTCTATGCACCATAGCCTGCCCGTCTCCAGTAGCAACAATAGGGGCCGTAGTAGAAGAATAGACGTTGCCGTTGCTACCTGTAGAAAGCATAATAATTTTAGCAAGATAAGTATCTATACTATTTGTTTTTTTATTTAAAACATAAACACCATAGCACTCTACATTGTCCATATGCCTGTTTACTTCTTGTCCTAAATGATGCTGAGTTATGAGGTCTATTGTAAATTCGTTTTCTTTGAGTTCTATATTTTTATTGTTTTTTACCGCTTCTAATAAGGCTCTTTCTATTTCTGCTCCGGTATTGTCTTGATGGTGAAAAATTCTGTGTTCGGAGTGTCCGCCTTCTCTTGCTAAATCATAGAATCCAAAACGATTTTTATCAAAATTTGTTCCCCAATTTATCAGTTCTTTTATTCTGTCAGTACTTTCAGTTATGGTAATACGCACACTTTTCTCATCACATATTCCTGCTCCTGCTATAAGAGTGTCTTCTATATGTTTTTCGTATGTGTCAGGTTCATACATAACAGCGGCTATACCACCTTGGGCATATTTGGTAGAAGATTCTTCAGCCTGTGCTTTAGTTAGCAAACAAACTTTGCCAAACTCTGCCACTTTAAGAGCATAACTCAACCCTGCAATACCCGAACCTATAACAAGAAAATCAACTTTATAACGCATTGTAGTAGTTTTATCTTTTTTAACTCAAAGCATTGGCACCACTACATATTTCTATTATTTCGTTGGTAATGCCTGCTTGTCTTAATTTATTGTATGTAAGTGTCAAATCATTTAGTAAAGATTGAGCATTATCTGTTGCCTTGTTCATACTGCTCATTCTTGCTCCATGTTCTGAGGTAAAAGAGTCTAAAAAGCATCTATACATTTTTGTATTCAAAAACATGGGAATAATACTTTGAAATATCTCCGTTCTATTTGGTTCAAAGATATAATTATTATTTGTTTTTGATTCTTTGTTTTGTGTCAAATCAAAGGGAAGAAAAGCTTCTATTATTGGTTCTTGCACAGCGGCATTTTTAAATCTATTATAAACTATTTCCACTCTGTCGTATTTGCCTTGTTCGTATTGTTTTAGAATATTTGCAGTGAAAGAGGCTATTTTTTCAAAACTCAATTGCTCCCATATTTCATCCTCACTTCCTAAATAGTTTATTTTTTCTATTTGTTTAAAAATAGCGTCACCTTTCTTTCCAAAACTTTGCAAATAAATTTGTTTGCCCTCTTTATTGTACTCTTCTATTCTCTTTTTTGTAAGTTTGATTATAGAAGAATTAAACACTGAACACAAACCTTTGTTTGAAGTCAAAGCTATAAGGAGTATTTTATTTTCTTCTTTTTTTGCTTTTATGTAAGGTATCTCTTCTGCTCCATCGTCAGCAAGTCTATAAACCATAGCCTCCATTTGAGAAGAATAAGGTCTTAATTGTACTATAGCCGATTGAGATTTACGCAACTTGGCAGCCGAAACCATCTTCATAGCAGAGGTTATTTGCTTTGTAGAACTTACAGAAGCGATTCTATTACGTATTTCCTTTAGATTTGCCATAAACTCCTATTGTATTATGTCTCTCTTTGTAAAGTGCAAATTTAAAACTTTTTATTAAGATTTGCGATGTTTTTAATATTTTTCCAAAACTAAACAACAAACCTCACTTCAAATTCAATGCCATTTTTCTAATATCACATTTCAAGCCCTATTTTAATTATGACATTATCTCATTTAAGTAATAATAAATTTAAACGAATAATAATATGCAAATAATTTTCATGAGTTGGCTGTTCTATTCATTTCGTTTTTTGTTTTTTTGCAAAAACTATTTTTTTTAATGAAAACTAATAATATTTATTTGTTTATTGTTTGGTAGTAGCAAGTGTTTTGTTGTCTTCTTGTACCACAATTGTTGGAAAAAGTTCTTATCCTGTAACCGTTAACACTACTCCTCAAGGTGCCAAAGTAGAAATCAGTGACAGAAATGGCATATTGATTTACACGGGAATCACACCAACTACGATTAAATTAGAACTAAGTGCGGGATATTTCAAAAAAGCCCGTTATTCTGTCAAATTATCAAAGGAAGGTTATCAAGAGTCGGTAGTTCCTATAACGACTTCTATAAAAACTGCTTATTTTGGTAATTTGCTTTTTGGAGGATTGATAGGTATGCTTATTATAGACCATGCTTCTGGTAAAATGTATAAAATTAAAACGGATTATATAAATGTAGAACTTATAAAAAAACGTCTAATGAAGACCAATCATTTTTGGATATCATTAACATCAACGATTTGCCAGAAGAATACAAAGAAAAGTTAGTTCCAATTAATTAAAAATGGATTTATAAAAAGTTTTACCTCCAAAGGTCGAGTGTAATTTGCGCTATGTGCGTTTTTATTCTTCGCGTGTATAATATGTTAATAAAGTTAATTAACATTAGTGAAATAAGATAGTATTAGAGTGGTTATAGATATTGTGTATCCAATATATAAAAAATAAGGTACTTAGATTTTTAAGTACCTTATTTTTTGTTAGCGGTCTGGACGAGACTCGAACTCGCGACCCCATGCGTGACAGGCATGTATTCTAACCAAACTGAACTACCAGACCTTTCCCCTTAAAGAACTCTACACATCATTTCTGATTTGCTTTGCAAAATTATATCAAATTTAGAGACTGACCAAATTTTTTATAAGAAAATTTCAGCATTTAACACTAACATTTTGATTGTTAGGAGATAATTTTTTACAAATTACTAATTTTATATAATAAATTGTCTCTGTTTTTTATAATACATTAGCAAGTTGTTCTTTGATTTTCTCCAATTCGTCCTTCATTCTAACAACAAGTTGTTGCATTTGGGCATCATTGCTTTTGCTTCCTAAGGTGTTTATTTCTCTTCCCATTTCCTGAGTAACAAATCCAAGTTTTTTGCCTACGTTTTCTTCATTTGCCAAAGTTTGTCTAAAGTATTCAATGTGTTGAGATAGCCTTGTCCTTTCTTCCGTTATGTCCAATTTTTCCAAATAATATATCAATTCTTGCTCCAAACGAGAGGTATCCACTTCTATGGGTTTGAGTTCTTCCAAACGCAAAAGGAGTTTTTCTTTTATTTGAGGTACTCTGTTTTTTTCAAAAGGTGCAACCTGTAAGGAAAGTTCCTCTATAATGGCAAGTCTTTTCAAAAATTCTTTCTCAAGAGCCCTTCCTTCTGTTTTCCTATATTGGTCTAAGGAGTCTATTGCTTTACTAAGAGTTAAAAATAAACTTTCCGTTTCCTCTTTGCTCAATTCTCCTTGTTCAGCTTGCAAAACATCATCTCTTCTCAAAAGAAATTCTGTTAAGAAACTTTCATTGGCACCCACTTCTTGAGTCATTTCTTGCAACTGACAAAAATAAGATTTAAACAACTCTTTATTAATATCTATCGTTGCCTCTCCCTTTTTATAAGAAAGCGTTATAAAACAATCTATTTTGCCTCTTTCTAAACGATTTTTCAAAATATTGTTTATCTCTACTTCTTTGCTTCTGTATAGTGGTGGAATTTTAAGATTAACATCTGCTTGTTTAGAATTCAGACTCTTTATTTCTATGGTTATATCCTTTGTATCAAACAAACAAGACGCTTTTCCGTAACCTGTCATTGATTTCATAAACAGTATCTGTTTTTTATGGTTATTATTTGTTATTTATTTTCTATCAAAGAATGGGTTTTTATTTGTTGCACTCAATACTACTGCCAAACATTGAGTATTGTTTTCCATAAACCCCGCTCTCAAAGCAGCTCTACCTACAGAAAACATCACTCTATTATCTATTCGTCTTTCCATAGCAACACTTACAGCCGAACCTATTGCCAAACCCAAATCCTCAGCATTGAAAAAACAAGGTATTTCCATACCTGCCTTTATTTTCTTTTCACAAGTTGCAAAACCGCAATAACCACAATTCAATCCCAAAACCTCAACCCTTGTACCTATAAGCAATACGTATGAGGCATCAAGTATATTTTGGGAGTCTCTAAGTAAGAAATCTTGATTAAAATCTTTGTAATCTTTCTCCAATTGTGAGGAAAGGAGAGTAATATCTTTTTTGTCGCAAATAACAATGGAAAAAGTATCTTTACCTCTTGCCTTAGGTGCAGTACGAGCCGCTGTTGCCATAGCCTTTGCTGTGGAAAGAATATACTCCTCTGATATTTCTTCTTGTTTTATCATATTATTTATTGTTCCTTAAAAAAAACTATCAGTTTTACTGTTTTTCTTTCACAGTGTTTTTATTTTATGTACTTTATCAAATCTCTTATTGCCTTACCTCTGTGTGATATTTTATTTTTTTCCTCACCACTCATTTCGGCGAAACTTTCTCCATACCCCTCTGGTATAAACACAGGGTCATAGCCAAAACCTTTGTTACCATATCTTTCTGTGGTGATATTACCTTTGCAAATACCTTCAAAATATTTTTCCTCTCCGTTTTCTATCAAGCATATAACTGTTTTAAAACAGGCTTTTCTGTTGGTTTTGCCTTCCATTTCTTTTAAAAGAAGGTCTATATTGTCATCAAAAGAACACTTTTCTCCTGCATAACGAGCAGAATACACACCCGGTCTACCATCCAAAGCCTCTACCTCTAATCCCGTATCATCAGCAAAACAATCTTTACCATATTTCTCAAAAATAAAACGAGCTTTCTGTCTTGCATTTTCCTTTAAGGTATCACCAGTTTCTGGTATCTCTTGATGAAAGCCCAACTCTTTTAATGAGATAATTTTTATTTTATCCTTTACTTCACGTTGTATTTCCTCAACCTTATGTTGATTGTTCGTTGCTATTATTATTTCTTTCATAAATTTTAAATAAAAAATTTGATATGCAAAATTATACAATTTTTCCATATTAGTTTATGTATTCTTATGGATTGATATAGATTTGCATAAATTAAAATAAAGCATCCTGCAAATATTTTATACGTACACAACAATCAAAAATATCTGTGTACGCTTTGTGTCTATGTTAGCTTATACTAACCTTAAAAACAACCTATACTAACCTACAACTTAAAATAGTAGCAAACACAAAAACTGCAAGCATTCACACACTTGCAGTTTGTTTAAATCAAAATTTTTAAAACTATGAAAAAAAACAAAAAATATTTGTTGAATATATTAAAATAAATATATCACTCTCTTAACTTGGTATCTATGATAATGGTCGTCGGACCATCATTTACCAAACTCACTTTCATCAAAGAACCAAACTCACCATGAGGTATTTTCTTCCCAAGTTTAACCTCCAAAACTTGCATAAATTTTTCGTACATCGGTTTAGAAAAACTCGGCGACGAAGCCCTTAAATAAGAGGGTCTATTCCCCTTTCTCGTAGAAGCAAACAAAGTAAATTGACTAACAGCCATAATCTCCTGCCCCACTTCCAAAATACTTTTGTTCATCACTCCATTCTCATCATCAAAAATTCGCAAATTTACTATCTTGCTCGTCAACCAGTCTATATCAGAATCTGTATCATCATCCTCTACCGCCACCAACACCAACATACCTCGTCCTATCTCAGCAATCTTTTTCGCCCCCACACAGACATCAGATTCAAATACTCTTTGTATTACGACTCTCATTTTTCTTAACTAATGACATTGCAAAATTACTACTTTATTTATTACTAACAAGTTTTTTTATGTAATTTTGCAAAAAAATAACAAAACCAAAAAGATGAAAATTAAGGCAGAGTCTAAATATTTTTATACTCCTGAGAATATCAATTCTTTAAATAAGAATGAAATATTTGTTTTCGGGAGTAATTTGGAAGGTTATCATATGGGTGGAGCGGCTCGCTTGGCATACGAAAAATTTGGTGCTATTTGGAAAAAAGGTGTGGGCTTGCAAGGTCATAGTTATGCTATCCCTACTATGCAAGGAGGCATTGAGACCATAAAACCATACGTAGATGAGTTTATAAGTTTTGCAAAACAATATGGGGAATTGTATTTCTATGTAACAAAAATAGGCTGTGGAATAGCAGGATTTAAAGAGGAAGAAATTGCTCCTTTGTTTTGTCAAGCCCTAAAAGTAGAAAATATTTGTTTACCAAAGAGTTTTGTGGACATAATAAAATAAAGAAAAGTATGGCAAGAAAGAGTAAACCCATAGTGGCAATGATATATGATTTTGACGGCACACTATCGCCGGGCAATATGCAAGAGTTTGGGTTTATACAAGCGGTACAGAAGAATAAAGACGCATTTTGGCAAAAGAGCAATCAATTAGCAGAGGAAAACGATGCTGACAGCATATTGTGTTATATGTATTCAATGATAAAGGACACAGCTTACTATGATGTAAAGAGTACAAAAGAATCTTTTGCTAGTTTTGGCAAAAAAGTAGAGTTGTTTGATGGAGTAGAAGAATGGTTTAAACTTATAAACGATTATGGCAAAGCAAAAGATTTGTGTATAAAACATTATATTATTTCCTCTGGTCTAAAAGAAATGATAGAAGGTACACCAATAGCCAAAGAATTTGAATGTATCTATGCAAGTTCTTTTTTGTATGATAATAATGGTGTCGCTGTTTGGCCCGCTGTTGCTGTCAATTACACCACCAAAACACAATTTCTTTTCAAAATAAACAAAGGAATAAAAGAAATAAGCGACAACTCAAAGATTAATGAATTTGTACCGGAAAATAAGCGTCCCATACCTTTTGGACGTATGATTTATTTTGGAGATGGACAAACGGATATTCCTTGCATGAAAATGGTTAAGGCACATGGAGGACATTCCATTGCTATTTATGATAAGCCTCAGAAAAAAGCCATAGCTCTAAAACTAATAGAAGATGATAGGGTAAATTTTGTTTGCCCTGCTGATTATTCCAAAGGAACAGAGTTGCATAGTGTAGTAACCACAATTATAGATAAAATAAAAGCCGATTTTGATTTTAATGCCTTACTTGATAAACATCGCTCAAAAAAATAGATAAGAACTTATGAATTACCCTTCTTTATATTTGGAAAAAGTTATTAATGAATTTACCAAACTGCCCGGTGTTGGCAAGAGAACCGCTCTGCGATTTGCTCTCTATTTGCTAAACCAAGATAAAGAACAAACCTCATCACTTGCCTCTGCTATAATGCAACTCAAAGAGGGAATAAAACTTTGCAAACATTGTTTTTCCCTATCAGATACTGACGAGTGTGAAGTTTGCAAGGATGTTAAAAGAGACCATTCTGTAATTTGTGTTGTAGAAAGCATCAGAGATGTAATGGCTATAGAAAACACTAATCAATATAGAGGAATTTATCATGTTTTGGGAGGAATTATCTCTCCTATTGAAGGTATTAGCCCAAAAGACATACGCATCAACGAACTTTTGCAAAGAATATCCAAAGAAGAAATTAAGGAAATAATTCTTGCTCTACCTACGACTATGGAAGGCGACACAACTTGTTTTTATATTCACAAACTTATAAAAGATATGGGTGTCAAAGTTTCCGTTTTAGCACGTGGTGTTGCAGTAGGGGATAATATAGAATATGCGGATGAAGTAACTTTAGGACGTTCCATAGCAAATAGACTTCCTTTTGAAAAAATATATAATAGTTAGCCACAGAACAAATATTTTTTTGTATCTTTGCAACACACTTCTAAAAGTGTAGAGAAAGTTAATTTATAATTAAATCCACTATTTTATGGAAACATTTATTGCCGACCTTGCTATAATACTTATTTTAGGTTCAGGTTTTGCTCTTTTATGTAAGATACTCAAACAACCCGTTGTTTTGGGCTATATTGTTGCAGGATTTATAGCAGGACCTCATTTTGCATTTTTCAAAACCGTAGATAAAGAAGATATACAAATGTGGGCAGATATTGGGGTTATATTCCTTTTGTTTGGTGGAGGCTTAGAGTTTTCGTTTAAAAAGTTTGTTAGCACAGGAAAGACTGCAGGTGTTGCTATTTTGGTAGAAATTCTTACTTTGCCCTTGTTGGGTTTTCTTGTGAGTAAATATATCATAGGTTGGTCAACTGCAGATAGTTTGCTTTTGGGTTGTGTACTTATTTCTTCTTCCACAGCGGTAATTTTTAAAGCCTTTTCCGAACTTGGATTACAGAAACAAAGAGTAGCAGGTATTGTTTTTGGTATATCAGTGTTTGAAGACTTGTATTCCATTATTTTGATGGTTATAATTACTACTTTTGCCGTCAGCAAACAGTTTGAAGGTGGACAATTATTGGGAGTTGTTATAAAATTAGTGTTTTTCCTCATTGTTTGGATAATTTGCGGTATATATCTTATTCCAACTATTTTAAAAAAAATAAAGCCATATTTAAATGACGAAATATTGCTTTTGGTTGCCATAGGCTTGTGTCTTTTAATGGTGGTTTTTGCCACAAGTGTAGGCTTTTCTGCTGCATTGGGTGCTTTCATAATGGGTTCTTTGCTTGCAGAAACTTTGGAACAAGAAAGAATAGAAAGAATAGTTGCACCAATAAAGGATTTTTTTGGTGCAATATTTTTTGTATCCGTAGGTATGATGGTCAATCCGAGCGTTTTAGTAACAAATTTTTTTCCTATCATTATAATCACTTTAACCTTATTGGCTGGCAAAATGATATTTACTACTTTGGGTGTAAGATTTTCTGGGGAAAATATGAAAACCTCTATGCAAAGTGGTTTTTCTCTTGCTCAGATGGGTGAATTTGCTTTCATTGTGGCAAATTTAGGTATAAGCCTCGGAGTTATTTCACCAACTGTTTATTCTGTAACTATTGCCGTTTCTGCTATTTCTACTTTTACCACTCCTTATTGCATACGTTTGGCTGGGCCTGCGTACGGTGTAATAGAGGCTATTGTACCTAAACGTTGGCAAAGTTTACTCTATCCTTCCTCTGACCAAAAAGACATTAAAACCTCTTCGGTTTGGAGACAATTTATACAAACCTATTTTACGAGGCTAGGACTTTATGTTATAATATGCGTTGCTATATCTTTGTTATCCTTTACCTTCGGTGTGCAATTTGCCTCATCGGGAGAGCAACAATTTTTGAAAAAACTTGTCTTATCTGTCCTAACACTTGGTGTTTTGGCTGTTTTTTTGCGTCCTATGATACACAATCAAGGCAAACAAGCAAATCTTTTCCTTTCTCTTTGGACAAGCGACACCAATAATAGATTTTTCTTATCCTTTATGATAGTGGTACGCTATATTATAGCCTTTCTATTTGTTTGTATGGTAATAAATAAGTATTGGGCATTGCCTACATATATTATACTTATGGCTGCTGCTGTTTTCTTTGGTTTAATATTCCATTCCAAAAGATTGATGCGTTATTATTGGTCAATGGAGAGCAGATTTGTCAAAAACTTTAACGCGAGACAAATCATGCAACAAATGAATCAAAAAGATGGGCAAATGAATGAGGTAAATAATTTGCATTGGATAGACCAAAATGTTAATGTTGCTCCTTTTACCCTTACGGAAGATACGAAATTGGACGGCGTTACTTTAAAGAATCTCAATTTTAGAAAGAAATATAATATTCTCATAATTTCAGTACAAAGGAATGGCAAACAATTAGATTTTCCAGATGGAGATTTTGTGCTTAGAAAAAAAGACAGGCTTTTGCTTTTAGGTTCTTTCTACAATTTGAGACATTTAGATGTGGATTATGAATCTTTGATTATGGATTATAATGAAGTAGAAGTACTAAATGATTTTAATAAAAAGCAGAATAATGACCCTAATTCCAAAATAAATTGTTTGATATTTCGCATAGCAAAAGACTCTGATTGGATAGGCAAATCTTTGATAGATTCTTCTTTGATGAAAGATAGGTGTATGGTCATAGCAATAGAAAGAAACGATGCTCCTATAGTAAACCCTTCTTCTCATATGGTTTTTGAGGAAAATGACTTTGTTTGGGTTATGGGAGACAAGAAGATATTATATAGGCTATTGGAAAAAAACTATTTTACCAAAATGTAAAAACTATATTTTAACATTCTGATTTTTACTGCAAAATACTATACTTTTATAACTTATATCAAAAAATGGAGGACACCATATTATACATAGTCATACCTTGTTATAATGAAAAAGAGGTTTTAGAAGAAACAGCTGACAAATTAAGAATAAAACTACTTTTTCTAATAGACAAAAAAAAAATTAGTTTACATAGTAGAATATTGTTTGTAAATGATGGCTCAAAAGACTCTACATGGGGAATAATACAAAAATTGTATAACGAAGATAAAATTTTTTGTGGCATTTCTTTGTCAAGAAATAGAGGACATCAAAACGCATTGCTTGCCGGACTAATGACAGCAAAAAATTTTGCCAATGTAGTAATATCTATGGATGCCGATTTGCAAGATGATATTAATACAATAGACAAAATGTTAGATAAGTATTTTGAGGGCTTTGAGGTCGTTTATGGAATACGTTCTTCGAGAAAAAAAGACAATTTTTTTAAACGTAATTCTGCTTTCATTTTCTATAAGTTTATGAATGTTATGGGAGCAGAAATTATTTATAACCATGCCGATTATAGATTAATGTCCAAAAGGGCATTGGAGGGTTTGGCTGAATTTAGGGAAGTAAATTTATTTTTGCGAGGTTTGGTGCCTATGGTCGGTTTCAAAAGCACAAGCATAGAATACGAAAGAGCCGAGAGATTTGCAGGAAAAAGCAAATATTCGTTTGCTAAAATGCTTACCTTTGCAGTGGATGGCATTACTTCTTTGAGCATAAAACCTATTATACTTATTACGAGATTAGGCTTTATTATCTTTTTTATTTCCCTTATTGCTTTGATTTATACAATAATAAAAAATCTTTCAGGCGGAACTATTTTAGGCTGGTCATCTTTAATGGCTTCTATATGGCTTTTGGGTGGCTTACAACTTTTTGCCATAGGAATCATAGGGGAATACGTAGGCAAAATATACAAAGAAACCAAACAGCGACCGAGATATATCATAAGCCAAACACTACTATAACACCCACAGGGTGCAGTCACAGGCTATAATCTATGCTAACCTAAAGTAACTCATAATAACCTATTCAAACCTATCAAAACTAACGACAAAAATGAGGAAATCGGTTTACTGATTATCAATGAGTTACAAATAAAAAGTGTGCACGCGTT
>CAZVEO010000004.1:0-41879 GCA_964626385.1 uncultured Bacteroidaceae bacterium | reverse complement strand
TTTGTTTTTGATAAACCATTTGCCCCAAAGTATTATAAACCTCTACTCTTTGCAACTGCTCGCCTTTAATGAATATCTCTTTATTGTTGTTCCAAATGAAGATATTTGCTTCGTTTTCTATACTTTGAGGTAAAGAAACGGAAGCACCCGCTTTATTTATCTTTATAAGGTATCTATTAGCGTTTTCGCCTGCTTCAACTTCTATTTGATAAGCCTCGTCGTTTAAGATTGTTTCAGTATTCATTACCAAATCAACTATACTTACCGTTGTTCCCTCAGGAATATCAGAAACTGAAAGTTCTGCAACTCCACTCTTTTGAGCGTGGAAATTAACCGCACAAGAATAATTATCAGAATTATAACGATTGTGAATAATCTGCCTACCATCAACAACAAAATAAGGTTCTACCAAATCCTCATTGTTTCCAAACAAAGCATAAGCATCTTTTTGGTCAAAACCATCTTGAGCGTTATTTTCTTGCTTTGCAAACATATCAGCCTCCATACCATTAGCATTTACAGAGAATCTTATTCCATAATTTTCAGGTTGCATAGGAGCAGAGTTGCCTGTGTTTGTTGGGTAATTTAATGTTCCGCTAACAGTGTTTTGACCATCAATAGCAGCAACCATAAAACCTTGTCCCGGCAAAACAGTTGTGGCTGTATTACTCCAAGTTCCTGTATAAGCGTTGTAAGTATAAAGTACATCGCTTTGCACATTACTTAGTCCGTTTGCAGCAAAAATTGTTGCTGTACTTAAATTCTTATTAAACGGATTGCCAAAAGCAAACCACTTAGCAGAAACGGCATTGGTTCCAGTACCAGATGTATTTGCAGTACCGCTGTTTGTTTGGCTTACTTGTACGCTACCACTTGTTTGATAAGGCATTGAAACGCTTGTAAGGGTGTTATCATTGGTTACAGTTTCACCAGCATAATTTTGATTAAAAGCCCAAACAAAATAACCTTCGCCCGTTTTCATTGTTTCATTAGCATACAAGAAAGTATTATTCCAAGCGTTGTTCTGATAATCATAACCCGCTATCGCTATATCACAATGTGGATAATTTTGACTTGTGGAGTCAGTGGTACTACCTGCCGTAAATGTAGATGCAAAACTTGCAGGAGTATTGTTATTATAAAGACTCGCATCATTTCCCAACCCCGCAACAAAATTCCAACGATTAGTATGCAAAACATTAGTATTCGGAATACTAACATTATAATTCTTTAAAATAGTAGACCAATTATTTGCCGTTAAATAACTCTCATTTGGCACATAAAACGTCGCAGAAGAAGAAATATTATTAAAAGAATATGTAGTTAAAGTTGGAGGAGTATTTGATGTTAATGTTATACTAGTCAAGCCACTACAATTAGCAAAAGCATTGTAATTTATACTTATTACGGAATTACCTATTGTTACACTTGTCAAACTACTACAATTCGAAAAAGCATCGTATCCTATACTAGTTACAGAATTAGGAATTGTTATACTAGTAAGCCCCGTACAACGATAAAAAGCAGCGCTACCTATACTAGTTACAGAATTAGGTATTGTTATACTAGTAAGACCAGTACAACCATAAAAAGTATAGTTTTCTATTGTTGTTACAGAATTACCTATAATTATACTAGTAAGACCAGTACAACTATGAAAAGCATAGCCACCTATACTCGTTACAGAATTAGGAATTGTTATACTAGTAAGACCAGTACAACTATGAAAAGCTCTACTTCCTATGCTTTTTACAGAACTCGGTATTGTTATACGAGTAAGACCTGTACACCCTTCAAAAGCACCGTTTCCTATGCTATCCACGTAAGAGGGTATTGTTGTGTTTTTACAACCTGCGACTAACTTATTTGTAGATTTTGTTAGAATAGCATTATTCACCGACTTGAAAGTTGTATTATTAGTTGCTACTGTTATACTAGTAAGATTGTTACAATTAGCAAAAATGCTTGGATTTATAAAGTTTACAGAGTAAGGTATTGTTATACTTGTCAAACTAGTACAACCGACAAAAGCATATGAATGTATAGCCGTTATAGAGCTGGGAATTGTTATGTTTGTCAAACCAGTGCAATTTTTAAATGCCTCTATGTCTATCAACCATACTCTATATGTTGTACCGTTATTTGTTACACTTGAAGGTATTGTAATTGCTCCGCTGATAGAAGTGTTTGCGGCTTTTACAGAAACATATCCGGTTGCATATGTTGTTACAGTATAAGTAAAATTACCTTGTGTGAACGTTGTTTGTGCGTGGGAAATAAAGGAAAATGCACAAAGAAAGGTTAATAAAAGAAAGGTTTTAAAATGTTTTAATAGGGTTAAGTGTTTGATTGTTAACGATTTACCCCCCCCCTATAGAAAATAAGGAAAGCCTTTGATTGACTTTAAAATTTTTGTTTGTCATAATAATTATTTGTTAAATTTTTAATTATAAATCTTTTAAATTCAGAGTACAAAAATATAACAAAAAACTAATATGAAAAAACTTTTTAAGTTTTTTTTATGAGCTAGCATAGATTATTACTTACTGTCTCACAACAAATTATTTTTACTCTAACATATAAATAACAAATCGGGCAATTTTTTTAGGAAGTCGCCCGATTTTATTCAAATAAAATATGTAAAAACTATTCTGTCTTTGCAGACTCTTCTTGTTGTGGTTGCTCTTCTTGTGGAACTTGTGCTACCTCAGGCTCTGCTGTTGTTTGAGTTGTTGCTTTCTTCTTACCACCTCTACGAGTAGATCTAGTTTTCTTAGTAGTAACGTCCTTAAGCATATTTTCATTATAGTCAACTAACTCCATCATAGCCATCTCTGCTCCATCGCCCCAACGTCTTCCAAGTTTAAGGATACGAGTATATCCTCCTGGACGATTTGCTATTTTTTGAGAAACTTCACGGAACAATTCTGTAACTGCTTCCTTATCTCTCAAATGTGCAAAAACTATACGTCTTTGGTGGGTAGAGTCTTCTTTTGATTTATTTATCAATGGTTCTACATATTTTCTTAACGCTTTAGCCTTAGCCAAAGTTGTCTCTATTCTTTTTTGTTTTATCAAAGAAGCAGCCATATTGGACAACATAGAACTTCTATGAGCCGCTTTCCTTGACAAATGATTTACTTTACAACCGTGTCTCATTTTTCTTTACTCTTTTTCTAATTTATACTTTGAAATATCCATACCAAACTCCAAATTCTTTGACTTAACCAAGTTATCCAATTCTGTCAAAGATTTTTTACCAAAATTTCTAAACTTCAATAAATCCGCCTTAGCAATCTGAACAAGGTCGCCAAGAGTATCTACTCCAGCTGACTTCAAACAGTTAAGCGCTCTGACAGATAAATCCATATCGACAAGTTTGGTCTTAAGCAACTGACGAATATGCAAAGTCTCTTCATCAAATTCGTCTTGCTGAGTTTTGATATCTGTTTGTATATCTATTTTTTTATCGGAGAACAACATCAAATGCTGAATAAGAATCTGAGCCGATTCTTTTAAGGCATCTTTAGGCAAAATAGAACCATCTGTTTCTATCTCAAAGATAAGATTATCATAGTCCGTCCTCTGACCTACTCTATAATTCTCAACTGAATACTTAACATTTTTTATCGGAGTAAAAATAGAATCAATTGCTATGGTTCCAATAGGGTCATTAGACTTTACATTTTCCTCTGAAGGAACATAACCACGTCCCTTTTCTATACGCAATGTTATATCCAACGTTACATCAGAGGTCATATGACATATTTCTACATCGGTGTTAAGGACTTGAAAAGCGTTTAGATACTTATTCATATCGCCAGCCATAAAAGTCGTCTTGCCCTCTATTTTGAAAGATACTTCCTCCTCATCATCTTGCTCTATATTACGTTTAAAACAAAGCCTTTTCAAGTTAAGGATTATTTCTGTCATATCTTCCACAACACCATGTATGGTATCAAATTCGTGATTAACTCCATCAATACGCACAGCTGTAATTGCAAAACCTTCTAAAGAAGAGAGCAATATCCTTCTCAAAGCATTTCCTATCGTATTACCATAGCCAGGCTCCAAAGGACGAAACTCAAACTTGCCTCTGTAATCATCTGACTCTACCATTATAACCTTTTCAGGTTGTTGAAAAACTAATATGGCCATATTTTCTCCTATTTTTATTTTATTACTTAGAATACAACTCAACGATAGCCTGTTCGTTAATATTTTCCGGAATATCGGCTCTCTGAGGATAGTTCATAAATTTACCTTCTTTCTTAGCCTCATCCCACTCAAGCCATGAATACTGCATTCTTGAGGAAAGAGAGTCTTCTATAATTTCTAAAGATTTTGAACGTTCTCTAACTCCAATACTATCACCCTCTCTTAACAAGTAAGATGGTATATTAACAACCGAACCATTAACAACTATATGTTTGTGAGAAACAAGCTGACGTGCTTGATTACGAGTTTTGGCTATACCCAAACGATAAACAACATTATCCAAACGAGACTCTATCAATTGAAGCAATACCTCACCAGTTATACCTCCCTTACGAGAAGCTTTGTTGAATAAATTTCTAAACTGTCTCTCCAATATACCATAAGTATATTTTGCTTTCTGCTTCTCCATTAACTGAAGACCATACTCAGATTGTTTTGCACGCCTTTTGCCTCCATGCTGTCCAGGAGCATAAGGTCTTTTATCGTATGACTTATCTGGTCCGTATATCGGTTCTTTAAACTTTCTTGCTATTTTAGTCTTAGGTCCTGTATATCTTGCCATTTTTTTACTTTCTTTTTAAATTAAAACTTCAATAAATTATACTCTTCTTCTTTTAGGAGGACGACAGCCGTTATGTGGCAAAGGAGTTACATCTGTAATTTCCAATACCTCTATGCCACAAGTATTGATGGCACGAATAGCCGCTTCACGTCCTGCTCCAGGACCTTTAACGAATACCTTTACTTTTCTCAAGCCATAATCATACGCAACCTTAGCGCAATCCTCTGCTGCCATTTGTGAAGCATATGGGGTATTCTTTTTTGAACCCTTGAAACCCATCTTTCCTGCTGAAGACCAAGATATAACTTGTCCTGCATTATTGGTCAAGGAAATAATGCAATTATTGAAAGATGCAAAGATAGTCGCTCTGCCCTGTGGTTCAACTTTTACTACTCTTTTCTTTGTTGGTTTTGAATTTTTAGCCATTTCTTTTTTTCTAATTTTATTGAATGCTCCAAAAACAATATTTAAAGATAATCCGCACTCAATGTTTTTTTTAACTTAACTATTTGGTTGCTTTCTTCTTATTAGCAACGGTCTTCTTTCTACCCTTACGAGTACGAGCATTGTTTTTTGTACTCTGTCCTCTAACAGGTAGACCCAAACGATGTCTAATACCTCTATAACATCCTATATCCATCAAACGCTTGATGTTCATTTGTACCTCAGAACGAAGATCACCTTCTACTTTATATTCTTCGCTGATAATGTTACGAATAGCATTCTGTTCATCATCACTCCACTCACTTACCTTTTTCTGCTCATCTATACCAGCCTTTGCCAAAATTTGAGACGCAGAACTTTTACCTATACCATATATATAGGTCAAACCAATTACTCCGCTTTTGGTCTTAGGTAAGTCTATACCTGCAATTCTTGCCATAAATCTATTACTTTTTTACTTTTATTAGTTTAAATTAAAATTAATCTCAACCTTGACGTTGTTTGAACTTTGGATTTTTTTTGTTTATAACATAAACAACTCCTTTACGTCTCACAACAATACACTCCGGAGACCTTTTCTTTACTGAAGTTTTAACTTTCATATCTCGTTTTTTTATTAAGTTTGTTTTCCTTTTCTATTTATGCCTATAAGTTATTCTTCCTCGTGTCAAATCGTATGGTGACATTTCCACTTGTACTTTATCTCCAGGCAATATTTTTATATAGTGCATACGCATCTTTCCCGAAATAGAAGCGGTTATCACATGACCACTATCCATTTCTACTCTAAACATTGCATTGCCCAATGATTCAAGTACAACACCATCTAATTGTATAGGTTCTTGTTTAGCCATATATTTACTCTACTATTTCTAAATTATCATTCTTTTTAATGGATTCTTCTATCTCTATAAAACTTGACAAAACAACTGGACCATCCTTAGTTATAGCCACATCATGTTCGTAATGAGCAGCTGTGGAATTATCCACAGTAGTACAAGTCCAGCCATCATTGTGGAAAACTATCTCCTTGTTTCCCAATGTTATCATAGGCTCTATAGCTATTGTCATTCCTTCTCTCAATTTGGCACCCGTACCTTTTTTTCCGTAATTTAGTACATTAGGTTCCTCGTGCATAACATGACCCAAACCATGACCACACAACTCCCTAACTACACCATAACCAAAAGATTCACAATAAGACTGAACAGCGTAGCCTATATCTCCAAGACGATTACCTATCTTACAAACCTCTATAGCATTATACAAAGATTGTTTTGTAACTTTCATGAGTTGCAAATCCTCATGCTTTACTCCCTTTACAGCAAAAGTATAAGCAGAGTCTCCCACCCAACCATTAAAAGTACAACCACAATCCACAGAAATTACATCCCCCTCCTGTATTTCTCTTTTAGATGGTATACCATGAACAACCGCCTCATTAATAGATATGCATAATGAAGCAGGAAAGCCACCATAACCTTTGAAGGTTGGCAACGCTCCTTTGGATAGAATAAACTCCTCGGCTCGTTTGTCTAAAGCCTCTGTGGTAACACCCGGCTTTATAATCTTTGCCACCTCCGATAAAGTCTGCCCAACCAAAAGAGCCGCAACTTTCATTTGTTCAATTTCTATAGAAGATTTTACGTTAATCATTCTCTTTTTAAAAAAATTCTAATTTCTACCCTTAATACGCCCAGACTTTGTCAAACCATCATAATGACGCATCAAAAGATGACTTTCTATTTGTTGCAAAGTATCCAAAACTACACCAACAAGAATTAGCAAGGAAGTACCACCATAGAATTGTGCAAATTGAGAATTAATACCAAACAATCTCACAATTGCAGGCAATATAGCAACCAAAGCCAAGAATATAGAACCAGGAAGAGTTACTTTTGAGAGAATATTATCAAAGAATTCCTCCGTCTTTTTACCCGGTTTTACGCCAGGCACAAAACCGCCATTCTTTTTCATATCATCAGCCATTTGTTTTGGATTAATAGCAACAGCCGTATAAAAATAGGTGAAAATTATAACCATTAAACCAAAGATAAGGTTATACCAAAATCCATCAAAATCTGATAAAACCGAGGCTATACCACTTGTAGAATTAGAGCCGGAAAAGCCCATAATCGTTACAGGAATAAACATTATTGCTTGAGCAAAAATGATAGGCATAACACCGGCTGCATTAACCTTTATAGGTATATATTGTCTAACACCACCGTATTGTTTATTACCAACTATACGTTTTGCATACTGAACAGGTATTCTTCTTGTTCCCTGTACCAAAAGAATACAGAACATAATAACAATAAGCCATACTATCAATTCAACAAACAAAATAACCAACTGACCTGCTTGACTTTCCATACGAGAGGCAAATTCGGCAAATAAAGCAAAAGGCAAACGGGCAATAATACCAACCATGATTAACAACGAAATACCATTGCCTATACCCTTATCGGTAATCCTTTCACCCAACCACATAACAAATAAGGTACCACAAGTCAATAGTATGGAAATAGGCAATACCCAATTCCAAAACGTAATAGTACTTCCACCAAAAATATTAAATATTTGAGCACCTTGCAGTTGATTTCTCAAATTTGCCAAATAAGCAAAAGATTGAAAAATAGTAACTACCACCGTTAGCCAACGTGTTATCTGATTGATTTTATTCCTACCACTTTCACCTTCTCTTTGCATTTTCATAAAATAAGGTACCACCATTGTCAACAACTGAACAACAATAGAAGCCGTAATGTAAGGCATAATACCCAAGGCGAAAATAGAGGCATTGGAAAACGCACCTCCCGAAAACATGTTCAACAAGCCTAAAACTCCATCTTGAGTTTGGCTTTGCAAAGAACCTAAGTCAGAAGGATTTATGCCTGGAATAACAACATATGAGCCTATCCTATACACAAGTATAAGAGATAACGTAAAAATTATCTTGGCTCTTAAGTCTGTTATACTCCAGATATTCTTGATTGTATTGATAAATCGCTTCATTAATGTACGGTTTTTAGATTATAGTAACTACACCACCCTTTGATTCTATAGCAAGTTTAGCTTTTTGAGAAATAGCATTAACAGTAACATTTATAGTTTTGGATAACTCACCTCTACCCAATATTTTTACTTTATCGCTTTTTGATGCTATACGATTTGCTTTCAAAAGGTCTATGGTAATATCTGTCGTATTTAATTTTTCGGATATTTGTTCTAATGTATCCAAATTGATTCCAAGATACTCAATACGATTGATGTTTTTGAAACCGAACTTTGGCAACAATCTATAAAGAGGCATCTGACCTCCCTCAAATCCTACTTTTCTACTATAACCAGAACGAGATTTTGCTCCCTTATGACCACGTGTAGATGTACCACCGTATCCGCTACCTTGTCCTCTACCTATTCTCTTACGACTCTTTGTTGAGCCCAAAGCAGGTTTTAAATTACTTAAATTCATAATTAATTATTTATTTTTATTAATTAATCTCTTCTACTTTTACCAAATGTTTCACTTTGTCTATCATTCCTTGAATTTGAGGGGTAAGCTCATGTTCTTTGGAGTGATTCATTTTTCTTATACCTAATGCCCAAAGTGTTTGTTTTTGACGTAGTGGGTATCCTATGCCACTCTTTATTTGAGTTACTCTTACTTTCATCTCCAAATTATTTTATCCGTTAAACACTCTATCCATTTCAATACCTCTCAACTTGGCTACAGTATAAGGGTCCTTCATCTTCAACAAAGCAGCAACAGTTGCCTTTACCACACTGTGAGGATTGGACGAACCTTTTGATTTAGCCAACACGTCTTTAACTCCAACACTCTCCAAAACAGCACGCATAGCACCTCCAGCTATAACTCCTGTTCCTGGAGCAGCAGGTTTTAAAAAAACTCTCGCACCGCTATATTTTCCTTCCTGCTCGTGAGGTATGGTACCTTTCAAAATAGGAACTTTTATAAGATTCTTCTTAGCATCCTCAGAACCTTTAGATATAGCGGCAGCCACTTCCTTAGCCTTTCCTAAACCATAACCAACTATACCATTTCCATTTCCTACAACAACTACGGCAGAAAAACTAAACGTCCTACCACCCTTGGTTACCTTAGTAACTCTACCTATATGCACAAGCTTATCAGTAAATTCTATCTCGCTTGATTTTACTCTTTTTATATTTAGTTCTGCCATTTTCTTAGAATTTTAAACCGTTTTCCCTTGCTGAATCAGCCAAAGCCTTAACTCGTCCATGATATAAATAACCATTTCTATCAAAAACTACTGACTCTATTCCTTTTTCTTTGGCTCTCTCTGCTAACAATTTACCTACTTGTTGAGCAACCTCTGTTTTGTTGCCACTTTTTTGGAAACCTCTTTCCAAAGAATTAGCAGCACACAGTGTAGCGCCTGCTACATCGTCTATCAACTGGGTATAAATCTCTTTATTACTTCTAAATACCGTAAGACGAGGTCTTTGAGAAGTACCACTTATTTTCTTACGGATTCTCATCTTGATTTTTACTCTTCTTATATCTTTCTTCGTTGCCATTTACGTATCCTCAGATTTTTTTTTGTTTTCTATTTACTATTTAGCAGCAGCTTTTCCTGCCTTCTTACGCACAACTTCACCCTCAAAACGAATACCTTTACCTTTATATGGTTCAGGCTTACGCAAAGAACGTATCTTCGCTGCAACTTGACCTATAAGTTGTTTATCACAACAAGTCATTTTTATCAAAGGGTTTTTACCTTTTTCTGTTATGGTCTCAACTTTTATTTCATCAGGTAAAACCATAAATATACTGTGAGAATAACCAAGTGCAAGTTCCAAAACTTGACCCTGCGCCTGTGCTTTATATCCAACTCCTATCACTTCCTGAGTAGTGTGAAAACCTTCTGATACTCCGGTAACCATATTTTTTACCAAAGCCCTATACAAACCATGAAGCGATTTGTTTGTCTTGGAATCAGACTCTCTTTTCAAATGTATAACTCCATTGTCTATATTTAGGGTTATTGCAGGGTTCATTGCTTGTTGCAAACAACCAAGTTTACCCTTTACTGTAACAACATTGTTATTATCTACTGTTACCTCAACACCGGCAGGAATATTTATTGGTAAATTTCCTATTCTTGACATATCATTCCCTCCTTATTTAACTAACATAACATACAACTTCACCACCTACTCTCAAGGCACGAGCCTCTTTGTCTGTCATCATACCACGAGAAGTAGATATGATTGCTATACCCAAACCGTTCATGACTCTTGGAAGTTCATTAACTCCTACATATTTTCTCAAACCAGGTCTACTAACTCTCTTTAACATAGAAATAGCAGGTTCTTTTGTTTGTTGATGATATTTCAAAGCTATCTTTATGGTCTTGGGAAAAATATCATCCTCAAACTTATAGTTCAATATATATCCCTTGTCAAAAAGAATCTTAGTCATTTCTTTCTTCATTTTTGAAGAAGGTATCTCTACAATTCTATGTCTTGCATTCACTGCATTTCTTATGCGTGTCAAATAATCTGCAATTGGATCTGTTAACATTTCTTCTTACTTTATTTATTAATTCACTAATTTTTACTGGTGGTATTTTCTTACCAAGAAGCCTTTTTAACTCCTGGAATCAAACCTGCCAATGCCATTTCTCTGAAATTAATTCTTGAAATACCAAATTGTCTCATATAGCCTTTTGGACGACCCGTTAATTTGCAACGGTTATGTAGTCTTACAGGTGAAGCATTTTTAGGTAACTTTTGTAGTCCTTCATAATCACCTGCTTCCAAAAGAGCTTGTCTTTTAGCCGCATATTTTGCTACCAAATACTCTCTTTTTTTCTCGCGTGCTTTTATTGATTCTTTTGCCATTATATAACTATTTTTCTGATTCTACTTTAAAAGGAAAACCAAATGACTTTAATAAAGAAAAGGCTTCCTTATCTGTATTTGCTGAAGTAACAAAGGTAATATCCAAACCATTAAGATGGTCTACTTTATCTATATCTATCTCCGGAAATATTATTTGCTCCTGTACTCCAAAAGTATAGTTTCCTCTACCATCAAAGCCTTTGGTATCTATTCCTCTGAAATCTCTAATTCTTGGAATAGCTGCAGAAATTAATCTATCTAAAAACTCATACATTTTGTCTCCTCTCAGAGTTACTCTAACTCCTACAGGCATACCTTTTCTAAGTTTAAAATTAGATATATCTTTCTTTGATTTAGTAGCAACAGCCTTTTGACCAGCTATAATAGACATTTCCTCAACACCCTTATCTATAACTTTTTTGTCATTCAAAGCCAATTTTCCCAAACCTTGATTAAGAGAAATCTTTATAAGACGAGGTACTTGCATTGCAGTAGTGTAATTATACTCTTTCATCAAAGATTGCATAATCTCGTCTTTGTACTTACTTTTTAATCTTGGACTGTATCCCATTATTTTATAACCTCCCCTGTTTTTTTAGAATAACGAACTAATTTATTTGTTTTCTCATCAAGGCGTCTTCCTATTCTGGTTGCGTTACCTTTAGAGTCTACAACCATCAAATTGGAAATATGTATAGGGGCCTCTCTTTCTATTATACCGCCTTGTGTATTTTTAGGATTTGGTTTGGTGTGCTTCTTTATTTTGTTTGCACCCTCTACAATAGCCCTACTATCTTTTGGATATACGACTAAAACCTTTCCCGTAACACCTTTAGAATTACCCGCAATAACTTTTACTGTATCCCCTTTTTTTATGTGTAATTTCATCTCTCTATTATTTTATTCGTTATAATACTTCTGGAGCCAATGAAACTATTTTCATAAATTGTTTCTCGCGCAACTCTCTTGCCACCGGTCCAAAAATACGAGTACCTCTCAATTCATCTGTAGCCGTAAGTAACACACAAGCATTGTCGTCAAATCTAATATAAGAACCATCTTGCCTTCTTATTTCTTTCTTTGTTCTAACAACAACAGCTTTGGATACAGAACCTTTCTTTACATTACCTGAAGGTAAAGCATCTTTAACCGCTACAACTATTTTGTCGCCAACGGATGCATAACGAGTCTTTGTACCGCCCAAAACTCTGATACATAGTACATTTTTCGCTCCGCTGTTATCAGCAACAACCAATCTCGTTTCTTGTTGTATCATATCCTTATTTAGCTTTTTCTATTATTTCAACTAATCTCCAGCACTTGTTCTTACTTAATGGTCTTGTTTCCATTATGCGAACAGTATCCCCAATTCTTGCTTCTTCTTTCTCATCGTGTGCCATGAATTTTTTACTTCTTTTTAAAAACTTACCATATTTTGGGTGTTTGATTTTTCTCTCAACCAAAACATTTATAGTTTTTTGCATCTTATCGCTCACAACTACACCGATTTTTTCTTTTCTAAGATTTCTTTCCATTGTCCTATGTCCTTTAAATTTATCTTACTTGCTCTCCTTAGCCATTTTCTTTCTAAGAGAAATTTCAGTGTTAATTCGAGCGATATTCTTACGAGTAGCCGACAATAAATTAGGGTTTTCCAATGGAGATATAGCATGATTTATTCTCATTTTTACCAACTCCATCTGCTCCGCCTCAAGTCTTTCTAATAATTCTTTATCAGAAAGTTCTTTCAAACCTAAATTGTTCTTCATTTTCTATTCTCTTTTTAATTTATTGTTCTACATAATCTCTACGTACTACGAACTTCGTAATCACCGGCAACTTCTGAGCACCAAGTCTCATTGCCTCTTTTGCAACAGACAAAGGAACTCCCTCTGCTTCAAATAACATAGCACCAGGTCTTACTCTTGCTACAAAATATTCAGGTGCTCCCTTACCTTTACCCATACGCACTTCGTTTGGTTTCTTAGTAATAGGTTTGTCAGGGAATATTCTTATCCATAGTTGTCCCTCACGTTTCATATAACGGGTAATAGCCTGACGGGCAGCCTCTATTTGACGACCTGTAATAAAGGAAGTGTTCAACGATTTTATACCAAAACTTCCGAAAGCCAACTCATGACCCCTAAAAGCCATGCCTTTCATTTTGCCCTTTTGCTGTTTTCTGTATTTTGTCTTATTTGGCTGTAACATATCACTCTATTATTTAAAATCCCTACTATTATTTTTACGATGAGGTCTTGCACCTGTATTGAAGCGTTGTCCTGACCTATTGTTATCTTTCAAACCTCCACCTACAGTAGAAGGAACTATTTCAACCTTGTTGTAAATAAATCCTTTACAAACCCATACTTTTACACCTATACGACCATAAGTTGTATGAGCCTCTGCCAAAGCATAATCTATATCTGCACGAAGTGTATGCAAAGGAGTTCTACCCTCTTTATAGTGTTCTGTTCTTGCCATTTCGGCTCCACCGATACGACCAGAAACAGAAACCTTTATACCCTCAGCACCAACTCTCATTGTAGAAGCAATTGCCATTTTGATAGCCTTTCTGTAAGAAACCCTACCCTCTATCTGACGAGCAATGTTATCTGCAACGAGTTTAGCCTCTAACTCAGGTCTTTTGACCTCCAAAATATTGATTTGTACTTCTTTTTCTGTAAGTTTCTTTAACTCTTCTTTTATTTTATCAACTTCTTGTCCTTGTTTACCGATAATAAATCCCGGTTTAGCAGTGTTGATAGTAACAGTTATACGTTTAAGTGTACGCTCTATGTATATCTTTGAAATTTCTGCATTGCTCAAACGAACACCTAAATACTTCCTAATCTTATCATCCTCTACTAATTTGGATTCGAATGTTTTTCCACCATACCAATTTGAATCCCAACCTCTGATGATACCCAGTCTGTTTCCTCTTGGATCTGTTTTTTGTCCCATCCTTTTACGTTTTTCTTAAAATTACAAACTATTTATTTTCTACATCATTAGATTGTACGGCAGTTTCATTTCTACTACCAATCTCTAATATAATATGGTTAGAACGTTTTCTTATCCTATAACCACGACCTTGTGGTGCAGTACGAAGACGCTTTAATTGTCTTCCACCGTTAACACATATTTGTTTGATGAAAAGATTACTCTCTTCCATTACTTGACCTGGATTTTTTGCCTGCCAATTAGCAATAGCAGAAAGTAACAACTTTCTCAATTTAGGTGCAGATTCTCTGTGTGAATATTGCAATATACCCAACGCTTTATTAACATCAAGTCCCCTTACAGCATTTGCCATAAGACGAGTTTTTCTCGGAGATGTAGGATTATTATTTAATCTTGCAACATATCTGCTCTTTCTTGCCTCTTTATACTCTTCGGCACGTTTACGTTTTCTTGATCCCATCTTCTCTAAAGTCTTTTATTTCTTACCTTTATCTTTTTGACCGGCATGTCCTCTAAATATTCTCGTAGGCGCAAACTCACCTAATTTATGACCTACCATATTTTCAGTTACGTAAACAGGAATAAATTTATTTCCGTTATGAACTGCTATAGTCAAGCCAACAAAATCAGGAGAAATCATTGAAGCTCTTGACCATGTCTTAATAGTATTCTTACTGTTTTTGGCTTGTGCATCCAAAACCTTCTTCTCCAACTTATAATAAATATAAGGTCCTTTTTTTAATGAACGGCTCATATACTTCTCTGATTTAATTATTTCTTACGTCTTTCTATTATATACTTACTTGTAGTTTTCTTAGGCGACCTTGTCTTATAGCCCTTAGCAGGCATACCCTTACGAGTACGTGGATGACCTCCAGAGGCACGTCCTTCACCACCACCCATTGGGTGATCCACAGGGTTCATAACTACACCTCTAACTCTTGGTCTTCTTCCTAACCAACGAGAACGTCCTGCCTTACCAGAAACCTCCAAACTGTGTTCTGTATTAGAAACTACTCCAACTGTTGCCTTACAAGCCTGAAGTATCATAC
Source organism: uncultured Bacteroidaceae bacterium (assembly GCA_964626385.1). Lineage (GTDB taxonomy): Bacteria > Bacteroidota > Bacteroidia > Bacteroidales > P3 > Scybalousia_A. Next base: position 26,747 of record CAZVEO010000004.1, on the reverse strand, counting down.
GAGTCTCACCAGAAGGCATCTTTATAATAGCATACTTTCCATCACGTGTCATAAGTTGAGCATAAGCACCTGCACTTCTTACTAACTTTGCACCTTCACCCGGTCTTAACTCTATGTTGTGAATCATTGTTCCAAAAGGTATCTCACCAAGCAACAATGTGTTACCTATTTCAGGGGCAACTCCTTTACCTGACATAATTGTCTGACCAACTTTCAAACCGTTAGGAGAAACAATGTAACGTTTTTCACCATCAGCATAGCAAACCAAAGCTATACGAGCCGTACGATTTGGATCGTATTCTATTGATTTTACTACTGCAGGAATATTATCCTTATCTCTGCGAAAATCTATTACACGATATAACCTTTTATGACCACCTCCAATATACCTCATGGTCATTTTTCCTTGATTATTTCTACCACCAGTCTTATGAATACCAAAAACCAAACTCTTCTCAGGTTTGCTCTTTGTTATCTCATCAAAAGAACTCGCTACTTTATGTCTCTGTCCCGGTGTTGTCGGTTTTAATTTCTTTAAAGCCATCTCTCTCTATTAAATATTGCTAAAAAAGTCTATTGTTTCACCCTTGGCCAAAGTAATCATGGCCTTTTTAAAAGCATTTGTGCGACCTTGTATATAACCAGCCTTGGTAAATCTTGCTTTTCTCTTGCCAGAATAATTCATAGTGTTAACATCATCCACCTTAACACTATACAAGTTCTCTATCGCTTTCTTTATCTCTATCTTATTCGCTTTTTTATCTACGATGAAAGCACAACGAGAAGCATCTTTCTCGTTTATCTTTGTCATCTTTTCTGTAATAAGCGGTTTTATTATGATACTCATTTTCTTTCTCTTTTTATCTTACACACAAATTAGGAATTTTTATGCTTTTCATTTAATTCCTTAAGTGCAGACTCACTAAATACTAACGTTTTTGCACGTAAAATTTCATAAGTGTTGAGTGTGTTTGCACTAATTACCTTAACCTGCTTAAGATTTCTGGCTGACAAAGTTACAAAATTTTCTCTATTTGGCAATAAAACAAACAAAGATTTTTTATCTTTTAGTTGCAATGCATCCAAAACCTCTATCATTTTCTTTGTCTTCGGAGCCTCAAAAGCGAAATCCTCTATAACCTTAACTTGCTCATCCTTAGCCTTATAATACAAAGCAGAAAGCCTTGCTAAAGATTTAACTTTCTTGTTAAGTTTAAATCTGTAATCCCTTGGTCTTGGTCCGAAAACTCTACCACCACCAACCATCAAAGGGCTATTAATATCACCCGCTCTGGCACCACCCGTACCTTTTTGCCTCTTTAACTTTCTAGTAGAACCAGAAACTTCGGAACGCTCTTTAGCCTTATGAGTTCCTTGTCTTTGGTCGGCTAAAAACTGTTTTACACTCAACCATATTACATGGTCGTTTGGCTCAGTCTGAAACAAAGAATCCATAACCTCAATGGTTCTTCCTGTATCTTCTCCTTTTATGTTATATATTTTTAGCTCCATCTCTCAAGTTTTAAAATTGAACCCTTAGGACCTGGAACGGACCCTTTAACTAATATTAAATTCTTTTCTTCAAAAATCTTAAGTATTTTAAGATTCTGCACTTTTACTCTATGGTTACCCATCTGTCCTGCCATTCTCATTCCTTTAAACACTCTTGAAGGATAAGAAGAAGCACCAACAGAACCTGGCGCACGTAATCTATCGTCTTGACCGTGAGTCTTATCACCTACACCACCAAAACCATGACGTCTAACAACACCTTGAAAACCTTTACCTTTGGAAACTCCAACAACATCTACAAATTCTCCTTCGGTAAAAACATTGCAAGTAAGCACCTCACCAAACTGTTTTCTCTCACCTTCCTCAAAACGAGAAAACTCTGCAAGATATTTTTTTGGTGTGGTTTCTGCCTTAGCAAAATGCCCTCTCATAGGCTTTGTAGTTTTGCTCTCTTTCTTTTCTTCGAAAGCTAATTGAATGGCACTATAACCATCTTTCTCAGGTGTCTTGACCTGTGTAACTACACAGGGACCAGCTTCTATCACCGTGCATGGCTGCTGTTTGCCAGAGGCATCAAAAATGCTAGTCATTCCAATTTTCTTTCCAATTAATCCTGACATCTCTCTTTTTAAAATTTTTACTTTTTATCTCCAGCATAATCTCCTTTATTTAGCGGCTGGATTATTCACTAAATCTCTATCGTTAAAATTATCGTTTATCAAACCTTTATTTCTACTTCTACACCTGAAGGCAATTCAAGTTTCATTAAAGCATCTATGGTTTGAGCAGAAGTGCTACTTATATCCATAAGACGTTTGTATGAATTTAACTCAAATTGTTCACGAGATTTCTTATTAACAAAGGTAGAACGATTGACAGTAAAGATTTTCTTTGCTGTTGGCAAAGGAATAGGACCTTGTACATGTGCTCCTGTCATCTTTACAGTCTTAACGATTTTCTCAGCAGACTTATCAACCAAGTTATGGTCGTAAGACTTCAATTTGATTCTAATTTTTTGTTTCTCTTGGCTCACAATCGTAAGTTTTATTATTGTTAATTATTTTCTTTCAAAACTTCTTCCGTAACATCTTTAGGTGCTTGAGCATAATGAGAAAATTCCATTGTAGAATTTGCTCTTCCTGAGGTTATTGTACGCAATGCAGTAACATAACCAAACATTTGACTCAAAGGTACTTTTGCCTTAACAGACTGTACACCAACTTTTGCAGTAATATTCTCCAAAATTGCTCTTCTCCTATTAAGGTCGCCAGTTACATCACCAAGATATGCATCAGGTGTATTAACTTCCACTGACATTATAGGCTCCATCAATATAGGCACTGCCTTCTTTGCAGCAACTTTAAAGGCTAAACGGGCACATATTTCAAAAGAAAGAGCATCCGAATCCACAGGATGATAAGAACCATCCTTAACTACAACTTTCATACTCTCCATAGGGAAACCTGCAAGAACACCATTGTTCATAGCTTCCTTAAAGCCCTTTTCTATTGAAGGTATGTATTCCTTTGGAATATTACCTCCCTTAACCTCATTAACGAACTGCAACCCTTTAACGTCTTCATCCGCAGGTCCAATTGAGAATATAATATCTGCAAATTTACCTCTACCACCGGTCTGTTTCTTGTAAACTTCCCTATGCTCAACAGTAGCAGTAATTGCTTCTTTATATGCCACTTGAGGCTTACCTTCATTACACTCTACATTAAACTCTCTTTTTATTCTATCAAGTATAATATCCAAATGTAACTCTCCCATACCTTTTAATATGGTTTGACCAGAGGCTTCATCTGTTTGTACCTGTAAAGTAGGGTCTTCTTCAGTAAGTTTCATTAAAGCAGTATTGAATTTATCAATATCTGCCTGTTGTTTTGGTTCAATAGCAATGGAAATCACAGGTTCAGGGAAAGTCATAGACTCTAAAACAATAGGATTGTTTTCATCACACAAAGTATTACCTGTTTTGATTTCTTTGAAACCAACAGCCGCCCCTATATCACCAGCCTCAATTTTTTCCAAAGGATTTTGGTGATTAGCATGCATTTGCATAATACGAGAAATTCTCTCTTTCTTACCTGTACTTGAATTATATACATACGAACCCGACTCCAACGAACCTGAATAAACTCTAAAGAAACATATTCTTCCTACATAAGGGTCAGTTGCTATTTTAAAGGCTAAAGCACTAAATGGAGATTTTACACTAACCGGACGCGAAACTTTTTCATTTGTTTTAGGATTAAAGCCTTCTACTTCCGGCACATCAACCGGAGAAGGCAAAAATTCACAAACAGCGTCTATAAGATTCTGTATTCCTTTATTTTTAAAAGCCGAGCCACATAAAACAGGAACAATTCTTTGCTCACAAGTTGCCTTTCTAACATGTTCTATGATTTCTTCTTCGGTTATAGAGTTCTCATCCTCCATATACTTTTCAAACAATCTATCATCCTCCTCGGCAACTCCCTCTATAAGTTCTTTTCTATATTTTGCCGCTATCTCTTTCAAATCATCCGGCATAGGTACCTCATAAAGCTTGGCTCCCTTGGATTCCTCGTCATACATAAGAGCCTTATTTCTTATCAAGTCTATAACACCCTTAAACATATCTTCCTGTCCTATAGGAATTTCTATTGGAACTGGTTTAGAACCCAATTTTTCTCTAATCTCTTTTAAAACATTAAAATAATCTGCACCTGCCCTATCCATTTTATTGACAAATGCAATACGAGGAACATTATATTTATCTGCTTGTCTCCAAACAGTTTCGCTTTGAGGCTCCACACCTCCCACAGCACAGAACAAAGCAATAGCACCATCCAAGATGCGTAATGAACGCTCTACTTCTACTGTAAAATCAACGTGTCCGGGAGTATCTATTATATTTATTTTGAAATCCTTATTTCTATACTTCCAAAAAACAGTGGTTGCCGCTGAAGTTATGGTGATACCTCTTTCTTGCTCTTGGGCCATCCAGTCCATAGTAGCAGTACCATCATGAGTCTCTCCTATTTTATGACTTTTACCTGTATAAAATAAAATACGTTCAGTAGTCGTAGTCTTACCTGCATCTATGTGGGCCATTATGCCTATGTTGCGTATGTTGCGTAAATCTGCCATTTATTATCCTTTTCTTTCCTAAAAATTTTATTACATTCTAAAATGTGAAAATGCTTTATTTGCTTCTGCCATTCTGTGAATATCTTCCTTACGTTTAAATGCAGCACCTTCTTCTTTGGATGCAGCGATAATCTCAGAGGCTAATCTCAAAGCCATAGTTTTCTCAGAACGTTTGCGTGCGTATCCTATAAGATTCTTCATTCCCATGGACATTTTTCTATCAGGGCGAATCTCTGTAGGTATTTGAAACGTAGCACCACCTATACGTCTACTCCTAACCTCAACATTAGGAGTTACATTTGAAAGACCTTTCTTCCAAATATCCAAACCATTTTCTTTTGTTCTTTCTGCAACTATATCTATTGCATCATAAAATATCTTATATGCTATGCTCTTCTTACCCTTAAGCATAATATTGTTTACAAACTTTGTTACCAAAGTATCGTTAAACTTAGGGTCTGGAAGTATTACTCTTTTTCTTGGTTTAGTTTTTCTCATCTCTATCTTAAAAACTTAATATTCAACCTTTTGTTATTTCTTTGCGTCTTTTGGTTTTTTAGCACCATATTTGGAACGTCTTTGTTTTCTACCATCAACACCTGCAGTATCCAAAGCACCTCTAATTATATGGTATCTAACACCTGGAAGGTCTTTAACCCTACCACCTCTAATCATTACTATAGAGTGTTCTTGCAAGTTATGTCCTTCTCCCGGAATATAAGCATTAACTTCCTTACCATTAGTAAGTTTTACTCTGGCAACCTTTCTCATTGCCGAATTAGGTTTCTTAGGTGTGGTTGTATATACTCTTGTACACACTCCTCTACGTTGAGGACAAGAATCCAATGCTGGAGATTTACTCTTGTACTCTGCTGTTTGTCGTCCTTTTCGAACTAATTGTTGAATTGTTGGCATATCTAATAAATATGTTCTTTTATTTTTTATTAAACTTCTTTACTCTCGCCCGTTATAACGACATCACTGCACTATAAACAAAAACGAGTCTTTTTTAAACTTTACTTTTTTGCGTCACCAAAGAAAAGCAGCCAACAATCCTTTAATGATAAATCCTCACCAAGCACGCAACTCTAAATAATACGATACCCTTATTATTTATGTACTCTGTTAAAAGAGGACGCTTAAAGTTTTCAATTTGCAAAAGTACAACATTTTAAAATACTGACAAAATATTTTTTCATTTTTTTACTTTTATCTACAAAAATTAGGAAAAATTGTAATCTTAAATTATGAGCGTTATGAATTAATATAAATATCAGCTATACCTATAATTCTTTATGATAAAAATATTATTTTTTTATAATTTTTTTGGTGGTTTGACCTGTTTGGGTAAGTATCTTTATAAAGTAGGTTCCTTGTGAATAGTCTTTCAGAGATATTGTATAATTATAGGAATTAACTCCTTCCTTTGTATATAAGAGTTTACCTTGCTCATCGTATAATTCTAAACTATTTATCTTATAACCGCAGTTTATATTTACCTCATTGGTTGCTGGGTTAGGAAAAACATATGTTTGTGAAGAAATATCCACTTTGCTTAATTCTGCATTTGGGTGATTTACTTGTCCTGTATAATTGATACGAGGATAAACAGTTAAATATGCTATTTTCGTTGTATTTGGACGACTACCTGTTTCATACCAATTGGAATCGTTTTTAAATTGATATAAAGGCAAAGGATAATCATATATATTTGTATCGCAAACAGATAATCTTCCTCCATGTTGTTGCCACATTAATGCTCCTAAAAAAACATTTTGATTGAGATAGTCCTTTCCATAAGAGATAACCACAAAAAAATCACCTTTTATGCTTATTAAAGTATCAAAATTTAAAGCAAAAAAAGTTACTGTTCCATAATGTTTTACAATGCTGTGCGGTGAATTTTGATTTATAGTATCATATCTAATATGATATAATACATTCATTTTGTTGTCTAAAATTTCACAATACAAAGTTGTAGGGTCACAAGTATACATTCCATTCTCATAAGAAGAATCGGCATAATGTAAATAATCATTATAAATAACTATTCCATCTAAATTGATAGTTGTATCTGTATGATAGGGCTGAGCAATCGCATAAATGTAATATGGATCATCTTCAATGTTACTATGAAAAAAGCAGTCACCTTTTAAAGTGAAATTTGTACCACAATGCAAATTAAAAATCTCGGGTCTAAGTACATTTGTTGTATCAGCGTCATAGTTTTCCAAATATAGACTATAATCTGGATATTGCGCAACTGTTATAAAAACAGATAACAATAAATTAAAAATGATAACAATCTTTTTCATAATAATAAAAGTTTTATTTGTTAATGACTACATTTTATTTCATATTCAAAATCTAACACTTTACCTTCATATTTTTCCCACGGTATATTATTTTCCATAACTTCAAATGAAATATACTCCCCTGGTATTCTTGGTATAGATTGTAATACATCTGTATGATTATAAATATCACAATAATTAGTAGTTGTGCTTATATTTCTATCCCATAGTCCTAAACTCCACTGCAAATCTCCAGTTGAAACAAAGTAATAATCATTATAAATCTTTATAGAGGAAAACAATCCTACGTATGAATTAGTAAAAATATTACAACCGTTGGTAACTGGGTCATTTAAGTCAATATTGAAAACAGAAGCATAAGTTCCTCCATCGTATGTTAGCATAACAACATCGTAATTATAATCCTCGCCATAACACAAATCAACATCCCATAACATAGTAAGAGGTATAGGAGAAATTATATCAAATCTATTACCACAATTACTTACTATATAATTTTGACTACCCATATTGTCTATACAGAAATCAAAAACACTTAATACATTAGCAGTACTTTCATTATCTATTTGTAACTCAGTATGAGAAGCAAGACAAAGTTTTTTTTCATCCTCTGATTTTATTAAAAATGAAGAATGTAAAGTATTAGTATATGAACCATAATTTTGAATAAAATATAGGTTATGAGTATACGGTATAGGTTGAGAAATATCATTTTTATCATACATACGAATAGACCAACCATAAGGAGAGGCAGTACTTAAGGAACTTATATAGCCTGAAACAAGTATATGTTATCATAAACGATTATATCGTGGTACATTTCCCCGTAATTATTCAAAGTGTCAATCTTTGAAATTCTATAATCATCGCTTGCTATATCTACTTGAATAATATGCCCACCACCTAAACAAGCCAAATTCAATTTTTCACCATTTAAATAGGGTTTTACTTTGTCTACAATACCAACTTCCTCTATTAGTTTAAAGTAGAAAATACCATAATCAAAAAAATCATTTACCTCTGCCCAAGCGACAAAACCATCTGAAGTAGTTAAACTTGTAGATAAAAAACCACTGAAAAACAAAGTATTTTCAAAAACATCAATATCTCGTACCTCAAAACCATCTGCGAACATTATTTGTCTAACAATATTATTACCTTCTTGCACAAGATGAAAAGCGTTTCTGTATAATCCATCAACAATAACTTCGAAAAATACAATAGATATTTTATCGTCTACTATTGCAATATTAGTATTCTTTGGATAACACATAACATTTGGTATATCTTTGATTTCAACATTTGTTGTTGAGGATATTTGGGCAAAGGTGGTTATTGGCAAGCCAACGATAAATAATGTGATAAAAAATAATAAATTCCTTTTCATAGTTCTTTAAAATTTAGTTAATATTAACACTCTTTGTTGCAAGGATATAAAATATTTTAACACCAACAAAACTTTTGACAAAAAAAATAATAAAACAATATATTTTTATATAAAATGGAAAGGTTGTTTTTTTAGTGTATAAAACAAACGGTAGGCAAGAATGGTCTTACCTACCGTTTTTTATTTGATATTTTTTATTTAAAACAAAGAGTTTATTAGGTTGTCATCTGCTAAATTGGGAAGAGTTACCTTTAAATTTGGATTTTGTTGCATAGCACGTTTGATTGCAAAAATAGCACCCTCATTTCTTGCCCAACTTCTTCGGGAAATACCGTTATTTACATCCCAATGAAGCATTGAAGAAATACGTCTATCGGAGCTTTCAGAACCATCTATTACCATACCAAATCCACCGTTTATTACTTCTCCCCAACCAACACCGCCTCCGTTGTGTATTGATACCCAAGTAGCGCCACGGAAACTATCTCCTATAACATTCTGCACAGCCATATCAGCACAGAATTGTGAACCATCATAAATATTAGAAGTTTCTCTGAAAGGAGAGTCTGTACCCGATACATCGTGATGGTCTCTTCCTAAAACAACAGGAGCAGAAAGTTTACCCTCTTTTATAGCCTTATTAAAAGCAAGAGCAATCTTCGTTCTACCATCACAATCCGCATAAAGTATTCTTGCTTGTGAGCCAACAACAAGATGATTTTCTTTTGCTCCTTTTATCCACTGAATATTATCTCTCATTTGTTGTTGAATTTCCTGTGGAGAATGAGAAGCTATTTCTTCCAAAACCTCCATTGCTATATGGTCGGTTATATCCAAATCTTCAGGTTTACCCGAAGTACATACCCAACGGAAAGGACCAAAACCATAGTCAAAACACATAGGTCCCATAATATCTTGTACGTAAGAAGGGTATTTAAATGTGCCATCCTCTTTCATTATATCAGCACCTGCCCTACTACTTTCCAAAAGAAAAGCATTGCCATAGTCAAAAAAGTACATACCATTGGTAGCAAGTTTATTTATTGCCGCAACATGTCTCCTTAGAGTGGATTCTACTTCTTTTTTGAATTGCTCCGGATTTTCTGCCATCATTTTTTGAGACTCTTCCAAAGAAAGTCCTGCCGGATAATAACCACCTGCCCAAGGATTGTGCAAAGAGGTTTGGTCAGAACCTAAATCTACCTTTATATTCTTTTCAGCCAAATATTCCCACAAATCAACCACATTACCATCGTACGCAAAAGAAACTACTTCTTTATTTTCTTGAGCTTTACGTACTCTATTCATTAATTCATCAAGGTCAGAATAAACCTCATCTACCCAACCTTGCTCTTTACGTTTATAAGTAGCCTTAGGGTTTATTTCTGCCGTAATGGAAACAACTCCCGCTATATTTCCAGCCTTAGGTTGAGCACCACTCATACCTCCCAAACCTGCGGTAACAAACAATTTTCCAGCCAAACCTTCTCCATGTTTGCTCACCTTACGTCCTGCGTTTAGAACAGTGATGGTTGTCCCGTGTACTATTCCCTGCGGACCTATGTACATATAGGAGCCTGCTGTCATTTGTCCATATTGTGAAACTCCCAAGGCGTTGTATTTTTCATAATCATCTTGTGAAGAATAGTTTGGAATAACCATACCATTGGTTACAACAACTCTTGGTGCATCTTTGTGAGAAGGATATAAGCCCATAGGATGTCCCGAATACATAACTAAAGTTTGCTCATCTGTCATTGTTGCCAAATATTGCATAGCCAAACGATACTGCGCCCAATTCTGAAAAGCAGCTCCATTGCCACCGTATACGATAAGTTCGTGTGGGTGTTGTGCTACTCTCGGGTCAAGATTGTTTTGTATCATAAGCATTATAGCAGCAGCCTGTTTTGATTTTGCAGGATACTCTTCTATGTTTCGCGCAAACATCTCATAATCGGGACGATAGCGATACATATATATTCTTCCGTATGTTTCCAACTCTTGCTTAAACTCAGGAGCAAGAGTTTTGTGCATTTCTTGTGGAAAGTATCTTAAGGCATTTCTCAAAGCCAAACGTTTTTGTTCTTTGTTTAAAATATCTTTGCGCTTAGGTGCATGATTTATTGTTGTGTCGTATGGCTTAGCCTCCGGTATATAATTGGGGATACCCTCTAATATTTGTTGTTTAAAGTCCATTATTATATCTTTTTATTTTGTTATATCTTATTACATTAAATTATGCTTCAACCTTATTTTTTCTCTTTGAGTTGTTGTTCTAAAATTCTAACACGTTGTTCTAATTCTGGCAAACGTTTGTAAAGAGAAGCACTTCTTAAAAAATCTTTCAAAGCAAAACTCGGACTTCCCATAATAGTAGCATCGTTGTCTACACTTTGCAAAATTCCACTCTTTGCTCCGACTTTTACTCTATCACCAACTTTTATAGAATTAGCAAAGCCAGACTGTCCACCTATAAAACAATTATCACCTATAGAAGTTGAGCCAGCCACACCTGTTAACGCAGACATAACCGTATTTTGCCCTATCTTTACATTATGTGCAATTTGACAAAGATTGTCAAGTTTAGTACCCTTTTTAACTATAGTACTACCCATTGTAGAGCGGTCTATACAAGTATTGGCTCCTATTTCTACATTTTCCTCAATTATAACATTACCAACCTGAGGAATTTTTCTAAAAGTACCATCCGATAAAGGAGCAAAACCAAAACCATCCGCTCCTATGACAACACCAGAATGAATAATGCAATTATCTCCTATAACAGAGTCAGAATAAATTTTTACTCCTGCAAAGATTGTTACATTGTTTCCTATTTTAACATTTTCTCCAACATAAACTTGAGGATAAATTTTGGTATCATTGCCTACAATTGCACCTTTTTCTACCACAGCAAACTCTCCCAAATAAACATTCTCTCCCAATTTTGCCTCCTTATTGACAAAAGCAAGCGAAGAAATGCCTGTGCGTTGTAACTTATATTGATTATAAAGTTCCAAAATGCTTGCAAAACTTGAATAGGCATCCTTAACCCTTATAAGTGTTGGTTCAACAGATTTCTCTAAATGAAAATCTTCGTTGATTATAACTACGGAAGCCTTTGTCTCATAAATATATTTTGCATATTTAGGATTGGATAAAAAAGCCAAACACCCTTGCTTTCCTTCCTCTATCTTGCAAAGTGAAGCAACCTTAACATCTTGATTGCCCTCTACTCTACCTTTAAGAAACTGTGCTATTTGTAAAGCAGTAAATTCCATTGGATTTAAATTTTCACCTCTCTTTTTTTCGTATTGCAAAAATAAAATATTTTTAACTAATAACAAAAGTCTTAAAGATATTTTATCGCAGAGTTATTATTTATCTGTGGGTTGTAATAAGTTTTATGAGTTATAAAAAAAGAAGAAAAAAACAAGTGTAGTTTGCAAGAAAACAGGCGAAAAAAAAATTTTTGGGAAATCGCGTAAATAGATAGTTAAAAGCAAAAAACAAGGGATCTACTACTGATTATCAATTAGTTAACCTTTTTCGAAAGGTCAAAATTGGGCATTTTTCTTGAAAATCAGCGTTTTCGAAGGTTTTTTTTAAGAAAAATTTTTTCAAATTGGGATTTTACAAAAATGAATCTTCGTTTTATTTCGACGAATCTTCGTTTCGAGAAATCGAAACGAAGATTCATTTTTATTGATTATCAATTAGTTACAAGGGTAAAAATGGTAAATTTTATGGTAGGTATCTTTTTCTCTTACAAAGTTACGAAGAATTTTTGACCTGACCAAACGCGTGTACACTTTTTATTTGTAACTCATTGATTCTCAGTAAACCCACCCACAGGGTGTTTTATACGGGCAAAGCCGTTACTTTTTTATTCTTTCTTACACCGAGTTAGCGTTAACATAGGTTGTGATAAGTTAGCATAAGGGCAAAGCCGTTAAAAAAGTAAAGGCTATGCCCATATAAAACAGGCTAAGCCTGTGCCTTTATAAAAACAGCCTGAGGTTGCACCCTGTGGGTGTAGGCTGTGGCGACCTTAATCAAACAAAGTTTTTTCTCCAAGTAAATTAAAAGTTTTTCTATGTAGAGGGGTTATGCCATATAATTCTATTGCTTTACGATGCTTTTTCGTTGGATAACCTTTATTTTCTTTCCAACAATATTGAGGATAAATCTTATCCAACAAAAGCATAGCATCGTCTCTATAAGTTTTTGCCAAAATAGAGGCCGCCGCTATGGACATATAAGTAGCATCACCTTTAATTATGGTTTTGTATGATATATCTGTTTGATTTCTAAACCTATTACCATCTATCAATAAAAAATCTGGCTTGACTTTTAGTTTTTTTACAGCTTCATTCATAGCCTTTATACTTGCAGCGAGTATATTTGTATTGTCTATTTCCTTATTATCTATCTCATAGACAGAATAAGCCAAAGCCTCTTTTTCTATAATTATTCTTAATTCTCGTCTTTGCTTATCTGTAAGTTTTTTTGAATCATTTAGGAGTTGACTTTCAAAATTATGTGGCAAAATAACAGCGGCAGCAAAAACACTACCTGCTAAACAGCCTCTGCCTGCCTCATCACACCCACATTCAAAATTATGAGAAATATCGTAATATGGTTTTAACATAAAGAAATTACAGAATATTTTGCAACTCTGCTATATCTGTTATAATATTATCTGCTAAAGGGGTAAAGGAGGGAGTCTCCTTCCAACTTTGCCCCTTTATCCATATGGTAGAAGCACCCAACTGCTTTGCAGGTACTATATCTTTTTTATAAGAATCTCCTATTACAATGGCATCCTCTGGCTTGATATTCATACGCTCAAAACAAGTAAGAAGCAATTTTTTATCAGGTTTAGAAACTCCCACAACAGCACTTTCCACAACAACTGCAAAATCTTGCCTTATATCATAATCAGTTAGAACACTTTCCAAATTGCCATAAAAATTGGACACAATAGCAAGTCTATATTCTTTTGCAAAATACTGCAACATAGGTTTTACATTCAAAATGTTTTGTTTTGCTATGTTATAACAATTTTCGGCAACTTCCTTTATGTGATACATATTTTTAAGTATAACACCTTGCTCATAAAGTCTCTCATATTGCAAATTAACTTTAACAAGTAAAGTTTGTAAAAAATTGTCCTTTGCTTCCACAAGATGTTTTTTTGATATGGTCTGTTCTGCATAAATATAAGCATCCCGCAATTGCTCATCTGTCAAAAAATCATTGTATCTCAAATGCTCTTGTTTAAAAATATAATACCAATGTATGCCGTTGGTGTCAAGTGTTGCACCATAATCAAAAATCAATACCTTATTTGTCATCTTTTTTCTTATTAAAACGTTTTATCTTAATCATTGCCATACCTATTATTATCCATGTCAATTCACTTATTCTCAAAACCATACCAACAAAAACGCCAAGTTTACCATAAGAGCCTATCAAAGCCAAAGCCATAGTCAAGCCACCCTCTCTTATACCTACCTGCATAGGAAAAATAAATATTATATTAGCAATAAGAGAAGAAAGAGCGTTTATTATTATAGCACCTACAATACCAATACTACCGACTCCTGCTACTGCCCACATAACAAACATAACTTCCACACAAGAAAATATCCTTGATAGAGTTTCATAACAAAGAGAAGTATAAAAGGAGCGTCTATGATTATTAAAAAGTTCTTTGAATTTATTATCTGTTTCTTCTATGGATTGTTGTCTTTCGGAAGTAATGTTTTTGATAACTATTTTTTTTATGTATGGTATTTTTTGTAAAAAAGTAAAAAAGCGTTTGATAACTCCATATCTATAAGCACGAAGTATAAAAATTATTGCAACAATACTGATAACAATAAAGACAACTCCACAAATAAGAATTATACGTCTTAAAGTATTCAATTCCAAATTTGTACAAAGAAAATAAGCGAATAAAAGCAAAAAACCTATTATCCAAAAAACAAAGTGAGAAAGAATATGCATCATTGCATATGTAAGCACGGAGGAAGTCGCTCTTTTAGTGCCTAAATCATCTTTTATTGCCATAACTCTATAAGGTTCTCCACCCAAAGCCATAACCGGAGTTATGTAATTGATAGCATAACCGCTTATAGTAAGTCTGAACATTCTAAGCCACGAAACTTTATTTTTTTCTGCCTTATCATAATAGGTTACAGCTCTCCACGAAAAAGTATTAAGAGGATACATCAAAAGCCGAGAAAGAATTATGGGAATAATCCACCAACCCGTTTTCTTTAAATCAGTTACTATCTCTTGCCATCCAAGATTGTATATCATAACAATAATTATTATGATACCTACAAGAAAAAGCGACAAACTAATGTATTTTTTATTCACAGCGATGTTTTAGTGTTTCAATTTATCAATATGTTTTAATTCTTTATTGTATGAAGCAAAAAGTTTCTCTTCGCCTCTTATCAAATAAATTAAAATAAGGTTCATCACAATTATATCAAAACAAAAATATAACCATACCTTATTTATAAACAAAGTAATGAATAAGAAAATCACCCTTGTATTAAACTGCAAAATATTAGTCAAAGGCATAAATCTTTTGTTCTTTGCTCTAATTTCTTCGCTCAAATCCTTAGGTATTGAATTTGGATACATTTTGGTTAGAGTTTCAAAAAAAGTTTTTACCTTAGGAGAAAGTATTTCTTGTTGTCGTGTGTAATTAACATAGAACCACATAGATACTTTTTTGAAAGGTGATAAGGAAAATTTTATAGTCTTAAGCTCCTCCTTAACTCCTTTATAAGTATCATGTTCATTGCCATACTTGTTGTTGACAAAAAACAAATGAACATTACGGTAATAATCAGCCATAGCAGCGGCAAGTATATGAGAAATTCCAGCAAGCGAGGCTACAAGCCAAACCAAAGTAACAGGAAATTCTCCTGTATTTATGATTCTTAAAACCAAGACCACATAAATTATAATAAACCAAATATCTCCTGCCAAGCCGTCAAGTATTCTGCCTAATTTAGTTTTATTATTTGTAAGTCTTGCAAGTTGTCCATCGGCAGAGTCAAAAGTGTTAGCCAATACCAAACAAAGCATTCCTATAATATTTTTTGTAAGGTCATCATAGTAAAACAAAAAAGAGCCAAAAGCACCTATGAATATACTTGCTATGGTTATCATATTGGGAGTAATATGTAGAGGAATAGCAAGTTTTGCCCACAAAAAACCTATTTTTCGAGTAAAATGTATATCAAACCACTCTTCTGTATCCTTAGATTTCAGAGAATCCTCTATTTTTAAATTTGGTCTTTTTTCTTTCATAATTTACTAATTAGTAAGTTTACAATTTCCGTTGCCGCTTCTTTTCTACAAGATGAAAAAGAAGGAAAATCATTAATATCTATTATAAAATATTTTCCCTCTTCATCTATTACAGCATCACCTCCATAAATATACAAATCTAAAAGTTCTATTGCTTTATTAACTTGTTGAATAAATTGCTTTTCATCAAAAAAATATTTGTTTTCAGATAAATTTATTTTGTTGTGAAATTTATCCTCCGTTGGATAGTAATAAGAGAAGAAGTCAGTGTCTCTTATACCATAAAACTTGATAACATTCCCTATTATATTCTTACTTACAAGAGCCTTATCTATACCTCTTTTGTTATAGTCTTTGAATATATTTATAGCCTGTTCCTTAGTTGTAGGCTGACAAACATCTTGTTCTTTTATTGTTTGAAAATCGGCTCTCTTTAACCAAAAATCACCCACTCCAAATTTTTCAAACACTTTTTCGTTATAGCAACTTGTATCTACAATATAAGTCGATGGTATGGGAATATTGTTTTGTTGAAGTATTTTAGTCTGCTCCGCACGAAAACAATTTCTTATGGCTTGAGTGGAATTAATAACTACACTACCGCTTTTTTCCAAATCTGCCAACAAACTCATTGCCTCACTACTCCTTGCCATAGAAATAATAAGGTTGTATTTATTTGCAAGAATAGAAGAATTGTAGTTTACGATGTCCTCTTCTTTTAAAGTATCTACATTATAACCTTTTATTTCCAAATTTTCCACAACAGAAGAAAGTATCAAACTGTCTTTGTCCTCCGAATTAGGCGAAAATTCTTTTTGTCTATATATGGCAAGAATTTTATTTTTTCCCCAATCTGTGAGTAATTTCTCAGCTTTTGCTATATCATCTATATGGTCTATATCTATCACTTTGCCCAAAAGGAAAGAACTTACATTTAAATTGTTTTCCAATAAGGCTCTCTGATAATTACGCATACGGGAAACTCCCTTTTCTATCGTTTTATCTACTACATCCAAAGCCTTTTTTCTCAAACAATATATTCCTGCCGAAACGCTGTCTATTTCTCCTTTTTCATTAGTATCCAAATAAGCATCTATTTTGTTATCTTTGTTTACCTTGACATATAAAGGTTTTTCATCATCTATATATTTGGTTACTCCCATAAGGGCATCACAATCTTTTGAAGTAATAAATTGGGAAATGTATTTTTTAAAATCTTTTTCGTTAAAAATAGTATCAACCGTAGTAAGACAACATTCCGAAAAATTAGATTCATGTATTATATTCCAAAAACTATGCAAAGAAGAAGGAGTACTTTTTACTATAAGATTGATTTTAACACCAAAATCATTGTCATTTAAAAACTTTTCCAAACCCTCACTTTCCTCATTTATTATAATGGTAATAGACTCGGCATCGTTTTGTTTAAATATTCTTATCAATCTTTCTATAAGATACTCACCTCTAACTTTGACTAATGGTTTAACATTTTTAAAACCCTCTTTTCTCAAACGAGAACCTTCTCCTGCTGCTATAACACAATAATGCATTTCCTTCTTTTTCTAAATCTAAAATGTAAATCTTAATCTAAATCTTATACCCCATTTTGATATATCAGGATTGTCCAAGTACGTAAACCTCCTAACATAATCTATTCTCATAACCTTAAAGACATTGTCCACACCCACATTAGCCTCTATGTATGGTCCATCCTTTAAACCGTATGTTTTATATCTATCTTTATCATCTTTGGCAAAGTCCATAAGAGTAGGATTATCCTCTGAAGGCATATTATCTTTGGATATTTCTCCCCATATAGCCTTAATAGCAAAAACTTCTCTCCATTTCAATTTATTAAGCAAAGGAATACGATTGAATATATAACCATTAAAATTATAATTAAGTATTCCCTGTACATACCTATCACTAACAAACTCAAAATAATTCATAAGGTTAAAACTTTCATCTTGATAAGCCCAATTTTGATTGGCTTGATGTACAAACAAAAGCGGATAAGCGGCTTTACCAAAAATCTGTCCACCTTTAATAGTTATATCTGCAAAACCAAATGATAATATAAACCAACGTTTATAAATAGTTGCCTCCAATTTATGAAACTCATAATCTGAATTAAACAAAGGTGAAGCATAACTATATTTTAAGGTATAGATAGGAGCAGTAGAGTTCATTGTCATACGGTATTTTTGAGTTTGGAAAAACTGCTCATTTTTAGCATATCTCAATTCCACATTAAAAGACATAGAGGTTAGAGGGTCGTAAGTCAAAGTTTTGTCCCAAGAATTAAATGTTAAATTGGCACAAGGTTTCATTTCCAAATGTTCTACTCTTAATTTGGTAGAAAATTGAGACATTGTCTCATATTGATACTCCATATATATCTTACGATTCAAAGTCATCATATCAACCGTTCCTCTATTAAATGATAAGAAAAATCTATCATAAGTCCCCATTTCCAAGTGTTGTCCGGGTATATCGGTATTTCTTTCTATTCCGACAGTAAGCAAATTGATAGGAAACTCCCACTGATGATAAAGTTTATCCGCAAAAGAATACATTACTTCAGCATTGTATTTGAATATATTGTCTCTAACTCCGTATGCAACAAAACCATTCAAAAAAATATGCTTATGAAAATTAACATTTGTTTTACCTCCTATTCTTATTCTCGCTCCCTCCACTGAGTTCCAAGAAAGAGTGTTCTCTACAGGTCCATAATCAAACCAACCCAAATCTATATACCCAGAGACAAAAGCCATAAGAGTATTCATAAAAATTTTGTAAGCACTTATGTTATTTAACTTTGATGGTATATCGTATGTATTTTGTTCCGATAATGTCAAAGGCTCTACTCTATTCTCATTCCACCACGATAGACTTCTTTTATTAAAGCCCTCTACTCTTGTAGTTATATCGTTATTATTGTAAAAATTATCACTCAAAGGCTTATTAAAAACATAATCAGAATAAAAATTCTCCCTCTTTCCATACATACTTACTCCATAAAAAGAACCATCTAAAATTGTCTTGTCTTCCACCAAACAAAATTGCCCATTTATTCTTGCATACTCTTGCGTTATGGAAAGATGTTTGACAAAATTTATACTGCTTTTTTGAGGAAAATCAAGATATATCTTTTTTACGGCGTAATTAGAGTCTTTGGTTATCCATAACTTTCCACTAAAACCAATATCTCTCATATTAGCAGGATTGAAAGCAAGTACTATACAAGAATCTCCTTTATAGTCCAATGTGTCTATTAGAAAAAATTGATAGAATACTATTCCATAAGAAGAGAGAGGAGAAACTATATCATTGCTAAGAATATGTATGGAAGAATTATAAACATCTACTTTGCCGAGAGCATCATTTAGCATAAACTCCATAGTTTGAGGCTCTAAAAACTTGGAAAAAGACATTTCTTTTTGACCTATTAGCATAGTTTTAGCACATTTAGGAGATTTGCGGTAATAATTTTCGTACAAATTCTCCATAAAATAAATAGGCATATATTTTTTATCATCAAATTCTGATTGTTGCAAATTCTCAAACATAAAGTCCAACCTTTTAAAAGCCTTCTTGTGTTTCAGACTATCGTTAATGCCTAATAAAGAAAGTTCTGTTTTTTCATGAGAACGATATTGATAATAATCTTGCGAAGTTATTTCATTTTGTTTTTTATGAGAAAGTACATTTTCCATAAGTATTACCGCAGGATTGTTTTTTCGCTTGTATTTTTCTTTTTTTGCAACAACTTTTACCTCTTGTAAAGTCGTTGTCTGAGAGGTAAGAGAAACGTCAAGTTTCTGTATTTGACGAGAACTAACAGGCACTTTTAAAGTTTCGTAACCAATGAATTGAAATATTATGGTATCAAAAGGCAAAGAGGTCTTAATATAGTACTCTCCTTTGTCGTCTGACATTGTACCTGAAAAATGAGAGGATTTAACGTTTACAGTAATATTAACAAAGGGCAATACCTCGCCAGTTTTTTTATCTGTAACTTTTCCAGTAACAACAGTATTTTGCGAAAAAGCAACATAACCAATAGTCAACGTAAATATTAAAAAGATAATTATTTTTTTCATACCCCGATAAATTCAAAAACTATTCCATTTTAATATTATTCTCTCCTTTTTCTTTATCTACTCCTCCATTGACTCATCCCAACGAGATTTGTATTTATCCATATCTATTTTTGTTGAGGAATTATTGTTATTTTGTTCTCCATCTATGTCAAGACTATCATTCCAACTCTCAAGGTACTTATCCATATTTTTAGGCTTACTTTTTACACCAAAATTTTTATTGTTTTCCTCTGATATACTTTGCTCTACCGTTGCCTGAGTTTCCACATAAGCCCTAAGAAAAACTCTTTGTCGTCTTTTCTTTTTTTTGATATAAATTCTTACCAAAACTACCGCTACAACAATCAAAATAATCAAAACAGAAGCCAACACAACATTTTCAAATAAAAATCTTCTGTATAATGAGGGTGCAATAACAACACCGCCTTTGATTATATCTACAAAAATTTTTAAAACAACAAGTGCTAATATTATGTATATAGGTATTTTGTTTATTCTCTCTCCACTACTTTCGTTTATCTGATTTTCTTGTTCTTCAGTTTCCTCTACTATTATACCCTTAAAAAAGAACAGACTAAACACAACAACACTATAAACCACCATCAAAATTATACAAAACAAATCGCAAAAAGGCTCATTGGGAATATTGTAGATAATTATAAACAAACAGCCCAACAACATAGGATACAAAACATAGGACAACAAATCATCTATTTTATTGGGATTGTATGAAGTAAAGAGTAATTTTATTTGACTACTCATTATTCTAAAAGAAACATACAAAATAGCCAAAACAATACCAACACACAAATATTTCATAAATGGAGAGTAACTTAGTCCAAGAAAGTCCGTTACCAAGTTCCACTGCCAAATATTAAAAGTATTACCAAACAACGCACCAGAAATATAGTTACCCGCAAGTCTTACACTTCCACATACAACCAACCAAAAAAAATAACGTCTAACATTCAACTTATTTACATCCCACTTAATCAAAAACACCAAAGCAATAACACTGAGAATAGAGAGCATAATGGCAGGAGTGCCAAAAATATTGACAATATTATCTGTATCACTCCAAATTTGCCTATCCGAAGAAGCAGTATTCATGGAATTAAAATCTATGGAAGTAGTATGGACAACCATTCTCACTCCCAAAGAAAAAGCAGGTACAATGGTAAAAAACTGAAACACCCACAAACCACCAAACCATGCCAAAACAAAAATAGTAGCATTGTTTATCATAGCAGGTATATCAATCTTTACTAATGTAAATTTTTGGTATATGTTTTTTATTTTTCTTATAATTCTATCCATTCCATTTGGTCTTGCAATTACAACACAATAACCGCAAATAACTCCTTTTTTATTTTGCAAAGATACAAAAATAACATTATTTAACTATAAGTAATTCAAATTTTGTAATTTTGCACATATATAAAAGAGTTTAATAATTAAGAAAAATCACATATTTATGAATATAATAATTCCAATGGCAGGTATGGGAAAAAGACTTAGACCCCATACACTAATAACACCAAAACCATTAGTAAAGGTTTGCAATAGAGAAATAGTAAAGATACTTTGCCAAGATATAGTAAAAACCTGTGGCAATAAAGTGGATTATATAGGCTTTGTTGTTGGGCATTTTGGACAAAAAGTAGAACAAGATTTGATAGAGGTTGCAGAATCTTTAGGGGCAAAGGGCAAAATATTTTATCAAGAACAACCTTTAGGAACTGCGGATGCTGTTTGGTGTGCAAGAGAAATACTATTAGGGAACACCGTGGTTGCCTTTGCCGATACATTATTTAATGCGGATTTTACAATGGACTTATCCAAAGATGGAATTGTTTGGACTTCAATAGTAGAAAACCCTTCAGCATACGGAGTGGTAAAAAAAGATGAGCAATCAGGCAAAATTCTACAATTCGTAGAAAAACCAAAAGAATTTGTAAGCAAAGAGGCTATCATAGGTATTTATTATTTCAAAAACGGGGAAAGACTTTATGAGGAAATCAAACGTTTGAGAGATAACGATATAATGAAAGATGATGAATATCAGCTTACCGATTGTTTGGAAAATATGTTGCAAACGGGGTACAATTTCACAACCGAAATAGTTAGCAATTGGATGGATTGTGGCAACAAAGATGCTGTGGTAAAGACAAACAAACAACTTTTGGACTGTAGAGAAGATATGCGAGGAATGAACACTTTGGCTAAAGGCAATAACGCTTGCGTTATTCCTCCCTACTACATTGGAGAAAATGTGATATTAGAGAATTGTATAATAGGACCTTACGTAACTATAGAAGACAATGTTGAGGTAAAAAATTCAGTCGTAAGAAATTCTATTTTGGGGCAATCTTGCAAGATAGAAAACGCTATTTTGGACAATTCTATGATAGGAGAAAACGCTATTTATCAAATAAAAGCAAAGGAATTGTCTTTGGGCGCCTATAGTAATATTGAAGAGTAATATGTTAAAAAAAATAATATTGATTGGCTTTTCTGTATTGTTATTGTTTTCTTGCAGTAGTCAAAAAAATATCAAAACGACAGAAAATTACAAAGAAAACAGCCTTATTATAGATGCCGTGACCCTTTATGCCAATGGTAAGATAAACGAAGCTGAAAATTTATTTTTAAACATACTCTCAGAAGACAAAAGTAACGCTACAGCCATGTATTATCTTTCCAATCTTTATATGGAAAAGCAAGATTACAACAAAGCTATTGATTTTGGCAAACAAGCCATAGAAACGGATAATAACAATCTTTGGTTTAAGTTGCAACTTTGCGAAATCTATATGGCAATATTGGACTATGACAATGCGGCTTCTACGTTGGAAAAAATAATAAAACAAGAACCTCAAGTATTAGAATATTGGCAACAATTGGCTCTGATTTATCACGTCAAACAAGATAGCAAAAGCGAACTTTCCGTATTAAATAGGATAGAAGAAAACTTTGGAGTAAGCGAAAATATATCTTTACAGAAATTTCAACTATACAGGGAGCAAAACAATAGTAAAAAAGCCGAAATGGAAATGATAAAATTATCTGAAGCCTTCCCCACACAAAGCAAGTATTTGTCCATTTTGGCAGAGATGAAAATGAAAGAAAAAGACTATGATAAGGCTTTTTACTATTATAACAAAGTAAAAGAAATCGACCCGGAGGAAGAAAACATTAATGTTACTTTTGCCAATTATTATATGGTCAAAAAACAAGAAGATTCTACCTTTTACTATTTAGACAAAGCCATGAGTCAAAAAAATATGGCTACTCAAAGCAAAATCAGAATAATATACTCTGTTTATGGACAAAAAGTGGATAGCGATTCTCTAACTTTTGAAAAGTTTTTCTCTCTTTTAAAAACAATGGAAAACAGTGGCGATACCAACGATTGTACTCTATATGCTTTATTGAATACCGGATATATGAGAAAGGGAGATTTGGCAAACGCTACTATTTGTGGTAAAAAAGCAATAGACAAAGGTTGTAACGATTATTCTTTGTTCCAAAATGTATTGTTTGCTATGAGTAGTTTTTCTCAACCAGAAGAAGTTATACCAATAGCACAAAAAGCTATAGAACTTTACCCCGAGCAGCCTATACCTTATTTATTCAAAGGAATAAATCAAGAGATAAAAAAAGATTATCAAGAGGCCATAACAACCTTTGAACAAGGCGTAAGCGTAGTGGGACAAGATAAAGTTGTTTTAGAGGACTTGTATATGAATCTGGGCGATTGCAATTATATGATTGGCAAGAAAGAAAAAGCCTTTGAATATTATGAAAAAGTTTTAAGCATCAACCCCGATAACATTTCCGTACTTAACAACTATGCTTATTATCTTTCTTTGGAAAACAAAGATTTGGACAAGGCTTTGAAAATGGCACAAAGGGTTATTGCCTCTTATCCCGATGAAATAACATATATAGATACTTTGGCTTGGATTCTTTATAAAAAAGGCGATTACAACAAAGCCAAACAAACTATGGATACTATTAAAGAGCCAAAAGAAAAATGGGATAAAACATATATAGACCACTATAACCAAATTATGCAAAAAAATAAAATAGGAAAGTAAATTGCAATGAGAAAAATATATTGTCTATTGATAATTATTTTGTTGCTTACATCTTGCTCTATTAAAAAGACAGAAAAAGCACAAGAGTATAAGAATAAAAAAACTATAGAGCATGATATTGTAAAAACTCAAAAGCCATTTGAAACTTTTTCTTGTAAGGTCAGTGGTAATTATAAAGGTATTCCTATTGTGGCAAGTGTCAGAATTAGTTATGATAGTGTGGTTTGGCTTTCAGCCTCGTCTATGGGAATAGAGGGCGTAAGGGCTTTGTGTCTTATGGACTCTATATTTATTATAAATAAATTGCAAAAAGAATACATTGCCACTACCTACAACAAAGTTTCTAAATATGTGGGAATTCCTTTGAGTTATAATTTTGTACAATCTGTTTTTTTTGATACTTTGCAAACACAAACATTCAACTCTCCCAACTTTACAGGTACAATAAAAAAAGAAATAGTAAAAGTCGGAGACAACTATTATCTTCCTAACAGTATAGAAATAGAAGCCATATTTAATCAGCAAAAACAAAATATAAAACTTAAAATCAAAAATCATAAAATAAACCCACAGAATACCTATCCTTTCACCCGACCTAATAATTACAAAATAAGAAATTGATATTTAAAATCAAATAACTATGGCAACTCCAAGTATTCTAACCGTAGAACATCTTTACAAAAGTTTTGGTACAAAAACTATTTTTGAAGACCTCAATTTTGGTATCAACTTTGGACAAAAAGTTGCCCTCATTGGTAGAAACGGTGAGGGAAAAAGTACTCTGTTAAATGTGCTTTTTGATGAAAGAGAAAGAGATAATGGTCGTATTACTTTCAATTCAGAAGCCTACCCTATTTATCTTCCTCAAAAAACTTGGAAAGAGGAAACTCACAGCATAGAAGAAGAATTGTTGTTAAGTCACGAGAAAGAGGAAAATTTGGATACATTTTTAGCAAAAATCAGAGAAATAATGAGTGTATTCAAAATGGAAGACCTTTCTCGTCCTTTAAACTTACTCTCTGGAGGTGAGCAAAAGAAAGTTGCTCTTTGTAAAGTATTGCTAAAAGAAAGCAATTTTTATGTACTTGACGAGCCTACCAATCATTTGGATATGCAAATGATAGATTGGTTGGAAAATTTTTTAAAAACAAAAAATACGACACTATTAGTTGTAACCCACGATAGAGATTTTATTGATAAGGTTTGCACCGATATTTATGAACTATCAAAAGCAAGCATAGAAAAATATCACGGCAATTTTGAGTATTTTTTAGAAAAGAAAGCCGAAAAAATACAACAGCAACAAGCCTCTGTAGAAAAGGCTCGCAATCTATATTACAAAGAATTGGATTGGATAAATCGTATGCCACAAGCACGCGGAACAAAGAGCAAAAAACGAATAGAAAACTTTGAAAACATAAAAACTCAAGCCTTTCAAAAAACAGATAAAGAACAAGAAGAATTTTCTGTAATAGAGAAACGTATAGGTAAAAAGATTCTTGAAATAAACAACATTTCAAAAACTTTTGAGAATAGAAATATTATAAAAAATTTTTCTTATAACTTTAAACGTGGAGATAAAATTGCTATTATGGGTAGTAACGGTTGTGGCAAAACAACTTTACTTAATATCATTATGGGAAAAGAAAAAGCCGACACGGGAAATATAATTGTAGGACAAAGCATTGATTTTGCTTACTATATGCAACAAGGTCTGTTGGAAAAAGAGGACAAAAAAGTTATCGATATAATCAAAGATGTTGCTGAAAATATAGCAATAGACAATAATGGCAAAACAGATTATATCTCTGCTTCTGAATTTCTTGTAAAGTTTGGTTTTCCTAAGCAAATGCAATTTTCTTACTATTCTCTTCTGTCCGGCGGAGAAAAACGCAGATTATATCTTTTGAAAACATTGATACAAAACCCTAATTTTCTCATTTTAGACGAACCAACCAACGATTTGGATATATACTCCTTGCTTACATTAGAGAATTTCCTAAAAAGTTATAAGGGATGTTTGCTTTTGGTCTCTCACGACAAACGCTTTGTGGAAAACATAGCAGAACATTATTTTATCTTTGAAAAAGACGGCTATATAAAAGATTGTTACATACCTTATTCGGAGTACTTACGAAACAAAAAACAAGAACAAAAAATTATAGAAAAACAAATAGATAATTCAAAGGCACAAAACTACAAAGAACAAAAAGCACAAAATAGAAACCAAAATAAACTCTCTTTTAAGGAAAAGCGACTAAAAGAAGAATTAGAAAAAGAAATTCCTCTTTTAGAAGAAGAAAAAGAAAAACTAACATCCAAACTCAGCAATGATAATCTAAACATAGAAGAATTGCAAAAAACTTCCAAACGCATAGAGGAAATTATCTCCCTATTAGACGAAAAAGAAATGCTATGGCTTAACCTAAGCGAAAAAGAACAGGCTGAGCCTGTTCTATAAGGGCACAGGCTCAGCCTGTCTTATAGGGCAAAGCCTTAAAAAAAGTAATACGCTTTGCGTCTACAAAAAAGCCTGAGGCTTCGCTTACGTTATTCTAACTCATCATAACCTATTATAACCTATGCTAACCTGTCAAAAAAAAAGTAACGGCTTTGCCCTTATGGAACACCCTGTGGGTGCTTTGCGTCTACAAAAAAGCCTGAGGCTTCGCTTAAGCGTTATTCTAACTCATAATAACCTATCATAACCTATAAAAAAACCTCAAAAAATTTTTTTTCAGGAAATCGCGTAAATACCTATTTAAAAGCAAAAAATAAGGATGCTATTATTGATTATCAATAACTTAACCTTTTTCGAAGGGTCAAAAATGGGCATTTTTCTTGATTTTCAGCGTTT
>CAZVEO010000003.1:0-42623 GCA_964626385.1 uncultured Bacteroidaceae bacterium | reverse complement strand
GAAGACCTATAATTACCACTAATTCTATAGGTTGTAAAGATACTGTAGAAGATGGGTATAATGGATTTCTTGTTCCAATAAAAGATAGTCATGCTTTAGCTGAAAAATTAAAAATTCTAATTGAAAACGAGCCTTTAAGAAAGTATATGGGAGAAAATTCTCGAAAGATTGCTGAACGAGAGTTTTCTATAGATGATGTTATTACAAAACATTTAGATGTTTATAATAGTCTTATTTACAACTCATAATTTAAATATTCTTCAAACGATACAGAGCCTATTAACGTTACTAATGGGTATAACGTCTTTAACTACATTGATAAGCCTGATTGCAATATGAACGATTTGGTAACACACGTTGAAAAAGTCTTAAACAAACATATTCCACAAACGCACTTTCCTTATTGGATTGGAATGTTAGGAGGTTATTGTTTTTATTTATTGGCAAAAATAATGGGCAAAAAACTCACAATAAGCAGTGTAAGGGTAAAGAAATTCTGTGCTACAACCAAATTTGACGCAAACAAAGTACAACAAACAGACTTCAAACCGCCATACACTTTAAAAGAAGGCTTAGCAAGAACATTAGAGTTTGAATTCTTACATCCAAGAGAAGATGATGTAACGTTTAAAACGGAATAGACCTTAACTTTGTCCTTATCACAACCTACACTAATCTATAAAAACCTTAACCTTATTACTGTAACATCGGGTATTATCATTGAAAAATCGGGGTATATTGTTGAAACATCGGTTATTATTATTGAAATATCGGAGCATAGGAGTAAAAAAGTCCAACTTTCGTATTCATACGCTCCGATGTTACAATAGTAACAACAAGTCTTTTTTTTCGCAATTTTCTTTTTTTCTCGCATTATCCATGTTCTACAAAAATAGTTTCTAAGGAATTATGGCTATGTTGAAAAAAAGTAATAACTTTGCAATCTGATAATTTACGGGCTTGGGTTGGTTTTGACAGCAAGGTAAATGGTCAGGCAAGCATGCAGTTAGGGGTAACAACTAACTTTAATCAATAGTTACATAAAAATTAATTGGCGAAAATAATTACGCTCTTGCTGCGTAACCGAAGGTTTAGTAAGTTACTCTTTATCCGATACAAGGTATTGGAGCAAGACGCTCTGAGAAAATGTATATAACCTTTTGCGTTTTCTTTTTACAGAGTGCATCATTTCAAAGGTTTAGTCAAAGGGACGTCTTTAAACTTTGATGAAAATAAAAAAAGACTAAGAAAAGAAAAAAGTTGTTTGTCGCTTGTTCTTTTCCTACAATTGAGGACAAAATAAGCATGTAGAAAACTTGGGTGTTTCTTGTTTGGACCAGGGTTCGAATCCCTGCAGGTCCACAGAAAAAAGAAAGAGAAAGTCTTATTAAAAGACTTTCTCTTTCTTTTTTTATGGGTTAGCATAATAGATAAGATTATGTATTATAGAAGATACTGAAATATTTTTTGCAAATCAAGTATACCAAATAAATTAAGCGCAGTAATTATTATCACAAAAATAATAATTATACGAATAAATCTCTCGCCTTTTTTGAGAGCATACTTGCCCGCTATCCACGTACCTATTATCATACCTATGGAATGTATCAAACCATACATCCAATAATTGACCTCAACCGAACCTTTGACAAAAAAAATAGTAATGGCTACAAGGGTGTAAAGAAACATTATAAAAAGTTTTACGGCTGCGGTTTTTATCATATCATATCCCAATATCATACTCAAAGCGGCTATTATTAAAAAACCAGTACCCGCTTGAACAAACCCTCCATAAAAACCTATAGCCATAAATACGGGGAAATATAAAAAATACTCTTTTAATGATAGTTTTCGCTTTAGGTTTTGAGAATGTTTTTCCTGTACAAAAAGAAATACTATCATAACCAAAAGAATTATTCCCAAACATATGGAAAAAACTCTTTCACTTATAGTTATAGCAACCAAAGAGCCAAATAGAGCGCCTAACATTACAGGAAAAGCGTATGGAAGTACTTCTCTAATCTTAAATAGCCCCTGTTTTAAAAACAGAGCAGAACCAAAAGCATCTTGTAACAACACTCCTACTCTATTAACAGCATTGGCTCCTTGTGCAGGAAGCCCCATTGCCAAATATAAGGCTATACTAACTATGGTGCCTCCTGCAGAAAGAGTATTTACAAAGCCTACAAGAATACCAGAAACAACTAATATGATTACAACAGAGAAAGTCACTGAATTTTCTCTTTGTAGATTATTTCATAGGTATAGATTCAGCGTCTTTATTTGCTCTATGTCTTATGGTACGTTGTTGTGCTTCTTGCTCTATATCTTTAAGCTTTAACATCTGCTGAGGAGTTAACTGTTCTTTAAATATATCTATATATTTTTGAGTTATTTCAAAGATTTGACGCTCTGCTTCTATTTTTTGTCTAAGCAATATTGTGGCTTCTTCATCATTTAACATCATAACATCGAAACCTTGACCTTCTTTATTTTCATCAATATATTTTTTAAGTATATCATTGCTAAGTAGAGTTTGTTTCAAATTGATGCCAAATTTTTGCTCATCAAATTTTATATATGTATTCCAAAATTTCTCCATAGCATCTTTTTCTAACTTCAAGCCCTTTTCCATAAGGGAGAATTTTCTGCTCAATTCTCGCTCATGTATTTCTTTCATTTGCTCGGGTGTAAGTATTATTTTGCGCTCGGGTCTTTGCAATTCACGGTTTTGAGGTTTTAGGTTTTCTTTGGTTACATTTTCTTTTTTCAATGTTTTTTGCTTTTGAGCAAAAGATGGTATTCCTATCAAAACAACCATCATTAATACAACTATCTTTCTCATATCTCTTTTATTTTATTATTTATTATTCTTTCCAATAAACTACGTTGCCCGTACAAGAGTCTTTTATAGCACCAGTAACAGAGGCCAAAGAATTAATTTCTTTTCTAATTCTTTTAACTCCAAGCAAAGCAAAAATCAAAGCCTCCTTGAAATCTATGGTTTTCTTATCAGGTATACATATATCACTATCTGTTTTTTCTTTTATGCTTTTTATAAGGAAATCATTGTAGGCTCCTCCTCCGGTTATCAAACACTTACCCTTTATATGCTTAGCCATTTGTGTAGCAATATGCTCTGTATAAGTAGCCAACAAATCCTCCGTAGTCAAATAGGTATATTCTAAAAGTGGAAAAATATTTTTTCTAACCCACTCCTTTCCCAAAGATTTACGGTCTTCATTTTTGTAATAAGGTATAGAATTTAAAGTATTCAATAAAGCCATATTTACTTTTCCCTTACTTGCTAAACAACCTTTGTTGTCAAAAAGAATTCCAACTTGATTTGCCAAATAATTGAGTACTATATTTACAGGACAAATATCATAAGCAATACGTTTGTCCTCGCGTTCAAAAGATATGTTGGAAAAACCTCCGAGATTTAGACAAGAATCATATTCTTTAAAAAGAATCCTATCTCCTATAGGTACCAACGGAGCACCCTGTCCTTGCAAAGCCACGTCCAACGCTCTAAAATCTCCTATAACAGTTTGTCTTACATTGGCACACAAACTATTAATATTTCCTATTTGAGTAGTATAACCATTATTTGGTTGATGAAATATTGTTTGTCCATGAGAGGCTACAAAATCCACTTGCAAATTTTCTTTTTGCAAAAAATCATAAGCCTCTTTTCCAAAATATCTTCCTAAAAAATAGTCCATATAAGACAGATACTCAGCAGATGAATTTTCGCAAGCAAGAATTTTTTCTTTCAATTCGTTATTATAAAGTATCGTTTTAGCCACAGGTATAGAGTACTTCCACTCCTCCTTATTAACCTCAAATTCACAATAAGCCAAATCCAATCCGTCCAAAGACGTTCCTGACATCATTCCCAAAACTTTATAAAACATCTACCAAAACCTCCATTTTAGTACTCCTTGAACCCTTTATTAAAATCAAAGAATTGTTTACATTTTCTCTTTTAAGATATTCTTTTGCCTCCAAAGAAGAGTCAAAATATTTCACCTTTTGATTTAAGCAAGCAAACTCTTTGTATTCCTTTCCAACAAGCACTATTTCTTGCAAATTCATAGAAAGTAAGTGTTTTACTATTCTCAAATGTTCTTCCCTACTCGCTTTTCCTAACTCTTTCATTGCTCCGAAATATACACGTTTATCCACTGCCTCCATTTTATCAAAGGTTGCCAAAACCGACAAACAAGAAGATGGGTTTGCATTATAACAATCTAAAACAAGTGTATTCTTTAAAGTCTTTTGTATCTGAGAGCGATTGTTTTGAGGTATATAACTTTCTATGGCATTTTTTATTTGAGAAATAGGTACTTTAAAAAACAGCCCCACAACCAAAGCCGATAAAATATTATAAGCATTATATTCTCCAACCAAATGAGAATTGATTTCTACATCTTTATATTTTATACAAGCAAAACCCGATTTTTCATTAATAGGCAAAGCAAATACATCTACCGATGTATCTTTTAAGGAATATGTAATTTTGTTGAAAAGAGATTGTTTTTTTAGGTTTTCATCATCATAGTTGACAAATACTTTACCCTGTCTCTTGTCCACATATTTATATAATTCTGTTTTAGTCTGCAAAACACCTTCCTTTGACCCAAATCCCTCTATATGAGCCGTACCCACATTGGTAAGCAAACAACAAGTTGGTTCTGCTATTTGACACAACTCTTCTATATCTCCCACATGAGAAGCTCCCATTTCTATTACCGCTATTTGACAATCTTCTTTTATGCTTAGCAAAGTCAACGGCACTCCTATCTGATTGTTTAAATTGCCTTGCGTTGCATGTACCCTATATTTTTGCTGTAATACAGTATGAATAAGCTCTTTGGTTGTTGTTTTACCATTAGTACCACTTATAGCCAAAAATGGTATGGAAAAAGTTTTTCTGTAATAATTGGCAAATTTTTGCAAAAAAACAAGACAATCCTCTACTAATATTGTTCTTTGGTCTATAAAATAATTTTTGTCATCTATTATTGCTAAGCAGGCTCCTTGTTGCAAAGCATTATGGACAAAAGTATTGCCATTAAAATTTTCTCCCTTTAAAGCCACAAAAATACTGCCTTGCTTCACTTTTCTTGAGTCTGTGGTTATATCAAATGAAGAGTAAAAAACTTCTAATACCTTTTGCAAAAGTTCCTCTGTTATTGCTTGCATTGTTCTATTATGTTCCATGTAAGTTGTGCTGTTTTATCCCAAGTAAAAAACTTGGCTCTTTGTTTGCCTTTTTCTATAAGTTGCTGACGCAAATCTCTATTTTCATATAAAGTCATAAAAGCATTTGCTATTTCTTCGTTGTTATAGGGGGCTACTACAATTGCAGCATCCGAAGCAATTTCGGGCAAAGAAGTAGTATTGGAAGTAATAACAGCAGTACCATTCAAAAAAGCCTCTATTATAGGTACTCCAAAGCCCTCAAAAAAAGACGGAAATACCAAACCTATCGCTCCTTGTGATATTGCAGCAATTTCTTTACAAGATAATCTGCCCGTAAAAACAACATCATTCTTATATTTCATAGACATATAGGTTTGCTCGATCTCTCCTTTCCACCACTTTTTATTACCTATAATTATAAGTTTAGTCTTATTACCTAAATTCTTTTTCTTAAATATATCAAAGGCTTGAAAAATACCTGTAAGATTTTTTCTTTTTGAAATTGCACCAACAAAATAAAAATACTCCTCTCCTTGTGTATATTTTCTTTTAACCTCATCTATATCCAAATTTGTACATATTTCCGGAATATTATTAGCAGAAGAATAAACAATTGATATTTTTTCAGCCTCTATGCCCAAGGTTTTTATGATATCTTGTTTGCTATAATTAGAAACCGTTGCTATATGAGTTGAGTTGTATGCATTTTTAGGAAAATATTTTAAATAATATTTTTGTTGCCAAGCATTACCTACAAAATAACTATCGTGCATAAAGTTAAGGTCATGCACAGTGCAAATTGTAGGAATATTAGAAATTTTGGGTATATAATTCTCTGGAGAAAAAAATAGGTCTATTTTGTATTTTTTGCAATATAAAGGCAATAACCAATCAAAATAAACTTTCCAAAGCACAGGGTGCCTCGTTGGCAAAGGTATAACTACTGGTTTTACATTTTCTGAAAAAATAAACTCTTTACTATAAGGTCTATCAAAGAAAAAATAAAACTCAACATCCTTGTGCCACATAGTTATTCTTTTGAGTATCTGAAAAGTAAAAAAACCTATACCCTCCAACTTACCCTCCAAAAGCAAACGTGTATTGACACCTATTCTCACTATTTTGATTTTTTTTATTTCCTCCATACAAACGAAGAAAGGGTAAATATATTTTTTCTTTTTATCTTATTTTCTTTCTTTGATAGTTTGAATAAGAAAAGATGATAATTCTTTTGGACTAAATATTCCAAACAAAAACGATAAAACGACTCCAGCTACTCCGCTTATCAATACCCTATTTATCCAATCTATATTGAGTTTGTGTATAAGCAAGCAAGCAATTGCTAAGCTAACAACAAACAATAGAAGTTGAATAGTGTAACGTAAATTAAACTTTATATGAAATATTCTTAGAGCCAAAACCATTTGCAACATGGCAGTAATACTTTGAGCAGTCAGAGAAGTTATTGCTGCTCCTTCTTCTTTGTATTGAGGTATGAGAAGCAAATTGAGTACAATGTTTATAATCATACCAAAGGTTGCTACAATATTTAGATATTTCAAAGAGCCGTTGGCTGTAAGCAGTGTTCCAAAAATATATGTGGCAGAAATAGGTATAAAACAAAAGCACAGTATCCTATAAACAGTAGCACTTTGAGTTATATTTTTGTTGTACAATAAAGACATCAATTCCTCAGAATACAAAAATGAAACAAATGCAAAACCTACACTGACAAGTAATAACAGATGAGAAGATATCTTTAAAATTTCCTTTATATCTGCTTTATCCTTTATAAGTTTGGCAAACAGAGGTAAAAGAATAACAGAGAATAAATAAGAGACCATATTAGCAGAATCTACCAATCTAAAACCGGCAGCATAAATACCCGAAGATACTCCCTTATCATCAAGCAATCTTTCCAAAAACACACTATCTATTTTGTTGTAAAAAGCCATTAAAAGACTAAGTATGGCAAAAGGAAGACCATATTTAAGAATAGCAAAATTAAAACTCTTACTCCAAACCAAACGTATAAACCCTGTCTTACTCAAAACTATAATAAAAGCCACCAAAACAGATAAAAACATACTCAAAACCTGAGCATAAACAAAGTATTCTACCTTAAAATTTGTTTTAAGAAAATCTGTCCAAAGGAGTATTGAACAAAAGATTATTGTAAGAGTTTTGTCTAAAACAGAAAGTATTGAATCTGTTTTAAACATTAGAAGTGCAGAAATATTACTTCTTAAATAAGTCAATAAATAGGTAAACACCTGTAAAATAGCCAACCAAAACAAGAGACAGAATAACCGCTTATCATAACCGCTAAACAACGCAACAAGAAAAACCAAACATATATAAATCAGTGATAAAACAAGTTTTAACGACAATATTCTCGCAAAATATTTCTTTAATAAAAAAGTGTTTTGAGCAATGGTTTTGTTATTAAAATTTGTAATACCGCAATCCAATATTATATTGAAAAGAAATGTAAAATTAAGCAAAGTAAAATAAATTCCATACTCTCCACTCGGCAAAGCGTTTTGTACACTCCTATCTATACCCAAAATCCAAAAAGATTTTATGGTTATGTTAAGTGTCAATAAGAATATGAGATTAACAAGAAAAAACTTCTTCATTATCTTACAATTTCTGATTTGCAAAGATATAAAAATTATTACTGTCTATAACAAACTTATTACGGCAAAAACAGAAAGCGAGACAACAAAACACAAAACAGATAAAAATTATTTTTTCCAAAATCTATAAGTTATATCCTCTGCTATCTTACCCTCTATTAATTTATAAAGATGTTGATTAGTTGTCTTTTCTTTTAGTCCTCCCAACTCTTGTTTGTAAGCACCTATTTTTATATAGTCAAAGTTTTTCGTATCTATTTCGTTACTCAATTCGTCTTTACCTGAGTACCACGCTATTTTTTTTTGAAATTTTTCTTTGACAAATTTAGCCAAATTATTCACTTCTCTCACATCATTATCTCCACCCATAAAAGCGACACAAGTAATACTATCAAAGTATTCTCCAAGTATTACACATAAACTTTCTTCATTAAGTTTCTCACCCTTATCTTCCCAAAGCCAAAGAGAATGACAATTTTTACACCTATTAGGACAGTTTGTTATATTTATTGCAAGAGATACCTCATCGGGTATCTCTGCAAAAACTATATCATAATTATGAAATCTCAACATTGTAATAAAAATGAGAAAGAAGTTTTTTAAGCCTTTCAAACAAAAGGTTTGTACTTTCTATTAAACCAAAACCTCTTGTTTCTCTAAGACAGGAACCTCCTCTTGCTCCAAATGACGAGTTGGTAATGGTTGGTCAAACTTACTCTGTGTTGCATTGATATAAAAACGTTTGGAAGCCTCTTTTTGACGAGCAATAGAGAAGTTGCTTACACGTTTCATATAACCGATAATTCTGGTTAAATAATCTACGTTAGTAGAATGACAATGAGGACATTCATGCAAATATCTTTTGTCTATATGACCACAATCATTACAAATTGTATTTGGTATATTGAATGTAAAGTAATTACATCCCTCTTTTGCTGCAACTCTCAATAATTGACGATACTGCGATTGAGACAAATGGTCTTCCATATTCATATGAAGAGCAGAGCCTCCTGTCAAGTGTTCTATATAACGTTTGCCGTGCAGACGCATCTTATCCAAAACATTCAAAGAATCATCCTCTACTATATAGAAGTAGGAATTATAACAATCTCTAAACGTTTGATAACCATCTTCTTTATCCCATTTTGCATGCTTTACTCCAACATTTTCTGCAGGTATCATTTCACAATTAAACATCAAATCCTTACTACGATATTGTTTATTGTGTTTTTCAACTATACCCAACACATCGGCAACAAATTTTTCATATTCAGGATTATCATTTATTTCCATACCAAGGAATTGTGCTGCCTCAACCAAACCATTTACTCCAATGGTCAAATATTGTCTTGCTATGTTAATGTAGCCGGCAGTAAACAAAGGCAACATTCCCTTTTCATTAAACATTTTTAGATTTTCATTATAACCTATTTGTACTTTGTGCATCAAGTCCACAATTCCGTCCAAATATTGCAAATAAGGAATATTCTCTTTTACAGCATACTGTATACAACGATTGAGATTGATGGTCAATACTGATTTACTACCCGTAGAAACACCACCTGCTCCCAAAGTGTAAGAAAAGCCATTATCCTGTATCTCATTTCTCAAACGACAACAAGAAGACAATGAATCTGCATTATCCGAAATATAGGTAAAGAAAGAATGTCCCTCTGCATACATCTGAGCAGTAAAATCACCATATTCCTCGTCCAAAACATCACCACCTTTTGTCAAAAGAGCCATAGTCTCCACAGGGAAAGTAAGTACTGTCTTAGTTCTTTCTTTGTTAAACCATTTCATAAAACGTTTTTGCAACCAAGACAAAGACTCCCAATGAGGTTTGCTTCCATCTGGGAAGAAAAATTCACCAAACAGACTCTCAAAATAATATCTGTCATAATAAGCAACATTCCAAAATACCGCTTGAAAGTTTCTTGCTCCTGTAGGTTGATTGATACTATAAACTATTTGCTCAAAACAATCACAAATAACTTTGTCCAATGACCTTTGTTTCTTTGATAAGTCCACTACCTTTGAAGGATTGAGGTAATAGTCCTCACCATACTCTTTTTCTATAAAATAATTCATATACATAAGAAACTCAGGCGTAGCACAAGCACCAGACAACATACTGCTAACCATAAACACCATATTTATAAAACCTCCACAAAAAGATTTTAAATTGGTAGGTGCCTTACTGTTACCTCCTATGCTTTGAGTTCCATTCAACAACCAAGGGTACATGGTTATACTTGCACAATAATTAGCCAAAGAAGTTTCGTCATTCTTGTATATGAAATGATGTTCCAAAAGATATAGGTAGCGGTCAGAAAAGTCCTTGCCATACATTTCTTTTAATTTATCGGTAAGCATTCTACGATTGAGACGTATGAAATTTTGTTTTGGCAACTCACCTATAAGGGTTGCTATATTCTTGGACTCTACATTGGCATTAGCATCAAACTTAGAACCAGTCGCTGCATTTTCTGCCTCACAATAATTCATCAAAAACTCCAACTTATTCTTAACTTCCCTATCCTCTAAATGACGCTGACGATATAACATATAAGACTTTGCAACGGTAAAATATCTTTCAGCCATTAGAGCAATTTCTACTTGATTTTGTACTTCCTCTACAGACATACCATCTTTAATAGTTACCCTTGAAAGTATATCCGTAAGGTCAGCCTCTGTAGCAAAACTACCTACCGAAAGGAAGGCTTTTTTAATAGCGTTTTTTATCTTATCCAAAGAAAATACTTCTTTTTTTCCATCTCTTTTCTTTATGTATATCGTACCCATAGTTTTTACTTTTTATAATGTATAATAAATTGAAACTTGTTTTTCTATTCCCTTTTGGGATTACAAAAATATATCAAAAAAAATAAGAGTGGTCGTTTTTTTTAATTTACTTTTTAACAACACTTGTTTATAACCATTTTGTATTATAAAAATCAATATTTTATGTAGTAAAAAAAATAAATTTGCAAAGGATTACATAAATTTTTATAAATTGTAACATATTTTAATATCGCAAAACCGTTGTTTTTTTAAGACTTTGTTTTTTCTTAACTTTTGTTTATCTGTGCTAATTAATAAAAACTTATACCTATTTCATTATATTGCGGACACTTATTTTGTTTTTATTTTTTCTTATTTACTGAATAATTTATAAATTTGCAAAAAACTAATAGTTTTGTAATTGTATAATTAACAATAAAAAACGTTAAAGATATGTATAATAATTTTCAAAAGTATCTACAAAAAGAAATACAACAAATAAAAGACGATGGTCTTTACAAAAATGAGCGTATCATAGTTACTCCTCAAAGTGCTGCTATAAAAACAGAGGGCGAAGGAGATGTACTTAATTTCTGTGCAAACAATTATCTGGGGTTGGCAGACAACAAAGAACTTATAGAGGCTGCAAAAGAGGCTATGGACAAGAGAGGTTATGGTATGAGTAGCGTACGTTTTATATGTGGAACGGGCGATATACACAAAGCCTTAGAAAAGAAAATATCAGAATTTTTTGGCACTGAGGATACTATTCTTTACGCTGCTTGCTTTGATGCCAATGGTGGAGTTTTTGAACCTTTATTCTCAGAGCAAGATGCCATAATATCAGATTCTCTTAACCATGCTTCTATTATAGATGGAGTAAGACTTTGCAAAGCAAAACGTTTCCGCTACAAAAATGCTGATATGGAAGATTTGGAAACTCAACTTATTGCTGCAAAAGACTGTCGTTTCAAAATAATAGCAACAGACGGAGTCTTTTCTATGGATGGCAACGTTGCACCAGTGGACAAAATTTATGAGTTGGCTCAAAAATATGATGCTCTTGTTATGGTAGACGAGTCCCATTCAGCAGGAGTTGTAGGTAAAACAGGTAGAGGTACAACAGAACAATATAATCTTAGAGGCAAAATAGAAATTCTTACCGGTACATTGGGCAAAGCCTTTGGTGGAGCAGTCGGTGGATTTACCACAGGAAAGAAAGAAATAATTGAAATGCTTCGTCAACGTTCTCGTCCTTATCTATTCTCTAATTCCATACCTCCTTCAGTTGCAGGAGCGGCTATTAAAATGTTTGAAATCATAACAAAGGACAATCATTTGCAAGACAAACTACACGACAACACCAACTATTTTATAAGCAAAATGAAAGAGGCTGGCTTTGATATCAAACCTACTCAATCTGCTATTTGTGCAGTTATGCTTTATGACGCTCCTTTGTCTCAAAAATTTGCCGCAGAACTTTCTGCTGAAGGCATATATGTAACAGGTTTTTATTACCCTGTTGTACCAAAGGGAGAAGCAAGAATAAGAGTTCAAGTTTCTGCTGCTCATACAACAGAGCAACTTAACAAATGCGTAAATGCTTTTGTCAAAATAGGCAAAAAACTTGGAGTATTAAAATAAAACTCTTTTAATGTATAAAGGACGCTTATATTTATTATAGCGTCCTTTATTTTTTTTATAAGAAATTAAATAATACAAGCCTTATTTACGAAGAAGTATGCTCTTTAATTCCTTAGAATTTTTGTTGTTTCTTCCAATAGTATTTTTTTTATACTGGTTTGTTTTTAAAAGTAAAACAATAAGAAATGCTTTTGTTGTCTTTGCCTCTTATGTTTTTTATGGTTGGTGGGACTATAGATTTTTGCTTTTAATTGCCTTTACTTCTCTGTGTTCTTGGTTTTTTGGACTTTTAATAGAAAAAAATAAGAAAAACAAAAAACTTGCCTTTTCTTTTAGTGCATGCAATATAATAATAAATATCTCTATACTTGTAGTTTTCAAATACTTTAATTTCTTTTTAGATTCTTTCTTATATTTACTCACCACTTTTGGCATTGAAATTCATTCTACTTTTGGTCTAAAAATAATTTTGCCGGTGGGTATAAGTTTTTATACTTTTCAGGCACTGAGTTATACCATAGATATTTACAGAGGCAAAATCAGAGCAACTAACAATATAATAGATTTTTTTGCCTTTATTAGCTTTTTTCCACAACTTGTAGCTGGTCCTATAGAAAGAGCAAGAGACCTTTTGCCACAATTTCAAAAAAATATAACCTTCTCTTATCCCTTTGCAGTAAATGGAGCAAGGCAAATGTTATGGGGATTTTTTAAAAAAATAGTTATTGCTGACAATTGTGCCGTAATAGTGGACGATATTTTTGCTAATTATACTGAGCAAAGTGCTTCTATTTTGATTTTAGGAGCCTTGTTGTTTAGTTTTCAAATTTATTGTGATTTTTCGGGCTATTCTGATATTGCCATAGGTACAGCAAAGTTATTTGGAATAAGGCTTAATAAGAATTTTGATTTTCCTTATTTCTCTCGCAATATAGCAGAATTTTGGAGAAGATGGCATATTTCTCTTATGACGTGGCTAAGGGATTATATCTATTTTCCTTTGGGCGGTAGCAAGAAAGGAATTTTGATTACTGTTGTAAATACTTTCATAGTGTTTTTTATCAGTGGTTTGTGGCATGGAGCCTCTTGGACTTTTGTTTTATGGGGACTATACCATGCTCTTTTGATAAATATTTTAACGATTTTGCACATAAAGAAAAAATATACTCTTTCTCCTTCTTTCAAAGACTTACATAAAATATTGATTACCTTTGTTTTTGTTGTCTTTGGATGGATAATGTTTAGAGCAGAAAGTGTCCAGTTTTTCTTTGACTATGTTGGAAGAATGTTTTCTGCTCAAATAGATATAAATACTATATTAAAAGGAAAATATATAAAAGCGTTGTTTTTTATCTTTGTTATGTTGGTCGTTGAATGGTTGCAAAGAGAAAAAGACCATGCCTTACAATTTTCTAACAAAGACTTATTTAAAATTCGTCCAGTAAGATGGGCTGTGTATTATGTTATACTTCTTACTATTATAATAATGAGTGGAGAGGGAGAGAATTTTATTTATTTTCAGTTCTAAAAAAAAATGAAACGTTTTCTCAAATATATTATCTGCTTTTTTCTACCTATATTGTTGTTAATGGGAGTGGGAGAATACATTGTCAGAAAGCAAGACAACGCCTATAAATACAAACACAATTATATGCTTAAATATGGCAACAATATAGAAATATTAGTTCTTGGTTCCTCACATTCTTTTTACGGAATAAAACCGGGCATATTATCCGATAAGGCTTTTTCTCTTGCCAATCCATCTCAAACTACAGAATATGATGTTTTTGCACTTAAAAATTATGATAAAAAGTACAAAAATTTAAATTATGTTATTATGCCTATTTCTTATTTTACATTTTTTGACCAACCTTTACAAGAAACAACCCCTTATAGAGCAACGTTTTATAAATTATATATGGAAGCTCATTTTCCTAAAGAATTAAGATTTGATTTTGAGTTTGCCTCTATGCCTACATTTAAGGAAAAATTAAAGAAGATCCTCTACCCTACTCATAGACAAGAATATGACAAATATGCTTGGGGAACTCTGCACTCTTTAATAGATAAAGACAAACGCAATTGGCAAACGGAAAAGACTCGCATAGCCTTAGCATCTCATACAGCAAAAGATTTTTTGCAAGAAAAAAGAAATTACAAAAACATAGAAGAGATTGCCATTTTTTGTAAAGAAAAGAAAATAAAATTAATTCTTATTACCACTCCTTGTTGGCACACTTATTATAAAAAAATAAATAACACTCAAATGCAAAGGACTTATGAGCTTGTTGATTCTTTGAAAAATAAGTACAATCTAATATATTTTGATTATATGAAAGATAAGCGTTTTGACAAAGAGGATTATTTTTATGACGGCGACCATTTGTCAGAAATGGGAGCAGAAAAATTTTCCAAAATTCTAAAACAAGACTTAAACCTATAAAACAAAAAAAACACAATACCAAAAAGGTATTGTGTTTTTAAATTATTAACATAGGTATTTGTTACTTTTTCCATGCTCCCACTATATCACCCAAATACATGGAATGAATGCCGGCTGGAAAGTTTTTATACATTTCTTCAGGTACATTATTGCGGAACCCCTCTTTGCTAAACGGCGCTCCATACATTATCTCACACTCATAGACCTCTGTTGCCTCTGTATAATAAGGTGCGCCATTTTTTGTATAAGCAACATGCAAACCAAGTGCCTCTGTCTTATCTCCATCACGTCCGCTATATTTACCCATATAAGTCAATACTTTGCCATCTATTTTCATTACAGTAAAGTATTTTGCTTTTTTCATAAATTCTAATGTGTATCGTTTCTCTGCAACATAAACAGTCATGACATTTCTTTTCATTCCCCAA
Organism: uncultured Bacteroidaceae bacterium; assembly: GCA_964626385.1. Classification (GTDB taxonomy): domain Bacteria; phylum Bacteroidota; class Bacteroidia; order Bacteroidales; family P3; genus Scybalousia_A. Next base: position 27,477 of record CAZVEO010000003.1, on the reverse strand, counting down.
ATATTACCAACAGCCCCCCAACCTATGGTCATAGCATTGCTTCCTGTGCTATCTCCAGCCATAAGCAAAAGCGGTTTATTGAAAAACATAAAAGGGTTATCAAATTCCTTGGTTACGTCTATTTCCTTAAAACCATATTCTGTCTGTGCATTCATTCTTACACCTCCTATAAATAACAATGATATTATTGTTAAAAACTTAATTAATTTCATCTATCCTTTATTTTTATTGTTGATTATTTTATTTCCTTTAACCACTCATCCACTTTATCCATACTCTTGCGGGCTTGATGACCAGCAATAGAAAAAGCATTGGTAACATTAGCCTTTGGATATTGTGCTTTCAAATCCTCTACTACGCTCCCCAAACCACTACCCTCGTGAGTGGTAAAAGGAATAATTGTTTTGCCATTAAGGTTGTATTGTTTAAAAAATGTAAACATTACCTGAGGATAAGTTCCCCACCAAATAGGACCTCCTATAAATATGGTATCGTATTGACTTATGTCCTTTACCTCTCCTTTGAAAGCAGGCAATTCATTATTGTTGCTCTCTTGCTTAGCAACTTCTATAAGTTGATTATAAGGCATTTTGTAATTCTTTTCTGCTACAATCTCAAACTCATCTCCTCCCTTTACTCTTTTTATTTCTTGTGCAACAAGTTTGGTATTGCCAACCTCTATATTACCTACACTATAATTTTCTCCTGCATGAGAAAAATATACAATTAAGATTTTACCACCTTCTTTTTCTGTGGCATTTAAAGAAACATTGTTTTTCATTTCTTTGTCTCCTATTTTATCCGTCTGACTTTTGTTACTATTGCAAGCCGTTGAAAACAACAGACCAACAATCATAATCATTAAATACTTTAAATTTCTCATTCTACTATTTTGTTTTTTATGTGTTATTGGAATAAAAACGAAAATTCTTTTTGTTTATTGCATATTTTTATAAAGCACAAAAAAGGTGTATTTAAAAATAAACACACCTTTTTTTTGAAGAATGTATTTTTTAACTTAATTATTTTTCTGTATGAGTTAGTTTAGAACAGATAAATTCTCTGTTCATTCGTGCTATGTTTGTGCGTTTGATAGTTTTAGGACATTCTGCTTCACAAGCGTAAGTATTGGTACATGCTCCAAAGCCCAACTCGTCCATTTTCTTTATCATCTTAACAACACGTTTCTTTGCCTCTGGCTTACCTTGTGGCAAAAGAGCAAACTGACTAACCTTTGCACCAACAAACAACATTGCACTTGCATTCTTACAAGCAGCAACGCAGGCTCCACAACCTATACAAGAAGCAGCGTCCATTGCCTCATCTGCATCCTGTTTTGGAATAGGAATAGCATTTGCGTCAGGCACACCACCCGTTGTAGCAGAAATATAACCGCCCTCTTGTATGATTTTATCAAAAGCACTTCTATCTACAACCAAATCTTTGATAACAGGAAAGGCTTTTGCTCGCCAAGGTTCTATGGTTATGGTTTCACCATCTTTGAATCTACGCATATGTAATTGGCAAGTAGTTACCGCATCGTCTGGTCCATGAGGTCTACCATTAATATACAAGCCACACATTCCGCAAATACCCTCTCTACAATCGTTATCAAAGACAACTGGATGGGCAATGTTATCATTGATAAGCGTTTCATTTAAAATGTCCAACATCTCCAAGAAAGAACAATCCGGAGATATATCTTTTAACTTATAAGTTTCAAATCCTCCTTTGGCGTTAGCATCTTTTTGTCGCCATATTCTTAATGTAAAATCCATACTCTTTACTTGTAATTTCTTTGTTGTACTTTGATAAACTCGTAATTAAGGTCTTCCTTATACAATTCAGGTGTTTCATTCTCACCCTTGTATTGCCAAGAGCCTACAAACATAAATTTCTCATCATCACGCTTTGCCTCTCCCTCTTCTGTTTGATGTTCCTCACGGAAATGACCTCCGCAACTTTCCTCTCTTTGCAAAGCATCGCGAGCTATAAGTTCTGCTAACTCTAAGTGGTCAGCCAAACGAAGAGCTTTTTCCAACTCAGAATTCATACATTCATTTGCTTCCTCAACCTTAACATCTTTCCAAAACTCTTCTTTCAAAGCATGTATCATAGGAATGGCTTGTTGCAAGCCGTCTTTGTTTCTTCCCATACCAACATTTTCCCACATTATGTGACCAAGACGTTTTTGAAAAGAGTCCACTGTTTTTGTTCCTTTGACAGAAAGTATTTTATCTATTCTTTCTTTTACTTCTTGCTCTGCTTTGTCAAATTCCTCGTGTGTGGTAGGTATAGGAGAATTGTAAATCTCTGAGGAAAGATAATTTTGCACCGTATAAGGCAAAACAAAATAACCATCTGCCAAACCCTGCATCAAAGCACTTGCTCCCAAACGATTGGCACCATGGTCAGAGAAATTACACTCACCAGCAGCAAACAAACCCTCTATGGTTGTTTGCAATTCATAATCTACCCAAAGACCTCCCATAGTGTAATGTACTGCAGGGAAAATCATCATAGGAGTTTCGTATGGATTGCTATCTGTTATCTTTTGATACATTTGGAAAAGATTACCATATCTTTCAGCAACTTTATCTTTACCCAAACGATTGATAGCGTCTTTAAAGTCCAAATAAACAGCCTTACCCGTACCTACACCATAACCGGCATCACATCTTTCCTTTGCAGCACGAGAAGCAATATCCCTTGGAACCAAGTTACCAAAAGCAGGATAACGTCTTTCCAAATAATAATCTCTGTCCTCTTCTGCTATATCGTTAGCGGTTTTCTCTCCTTTGCGTATAGCCTCAGCATCTTCTTTTTTCTTTGGCACCCATATTCTTCCATCATTACGCAAGGACTCACTCATCAAAGTCAGTTTGCTTTGATAATCTCCATGCACAGGAATACAAGTAGGGTGTATCTGAACATAGCAAGGGTTGGCAAACATTGCTCCTTTTTTATAACACTGCCAAGCAGCACTACCATTGGAATTCATTGCATTGGTAGAAAGATAATAAACATTACCATAACCTCCCGTTGCCAAAACCACACAATGACCAAACCAACGCTCTATTTTTCCATTAGTAACATCTCTTGTTATTATTCCTCTTGCTTTGCCGTCAATTATTACAAGGTTTTCCATTTCCTTCCTTGTGTGAAGTTTAACCGTACCGGCTTTGACTTGTTGACTAAGGGCAGAATATGCTCCCAACAAAAGTTGCTGACCTGTTTGTCCCTTAGCATAGAAAGTACGGCTAACTTGGGCTCCACCAAAAGAGCGGTTGTCCAAATAACCCGAATATTCTCTTGCAAAAGGCACACCTTGTGCAACACATTGGTCTATAATATTGTTTGCAACCTCAGCAAGTCTATAAACATTGGCTTCTCTTGCTCTATAGTCTCCTCCCTTGATAGTATCATAAAACAAACGTCCTACACTATCGCCATCGTTAGGATAATTCTTTGCCGCATTGATACCTCCTTGTGCTGCAATAGAGTGCGCTCTACGAGGAGAATCTTGTATGCAAAAAACATCTACATTAAAACCTAAAGCACCCAAAGAAGCGGCCGCCGAAGCACCTGCAAGACCCGTTCCTACAACTATAACATGCAATTTTCTCTTATTTGCAGGATTAACCAATTTCTGAGAGGCTTTATATTTTGTCCATTTCTCAGCCAAAGGTCCCTCAGGGATTTTGGAATTAAGTGTTGTCATATATTTACGCTGTTATTCTTATAAATAAAATTACTACTCTTTATTTTTGCACTTGTCTTCAACAAAAAAAGAAAGACAAATATAATTTTGCAAAAGTAATGATTTTTTTTGTTTTGTTATAAAATTTGGAGAAATTTTATTTTTTCGGGAAATCGCGTAAATACCTATTTAAAATCAAAAAATAAGGGTGCTACTATTGATTATCAGTGAGTTAACCTTTTTCGAAGGGTCAAAATTAGGCATTTTTCTTGAAAATCAGCGTTTTCGAAGGGTTTTTTGAAGAAAAATTTTTTCAAATCGGGATTTTGCAAAAATGAATCTTCGTTTTATTTCGACGAATCTTCGTTTCGATTTCTCGAAACGAAGATTCGTTATTATTGATTATCAAGTAGTTACAGGGGTAAAAATCGTTAATTTTGTGGTAGGGTTATTTTTCTCTTACAAAGTTAAGAAGAATTTTTGACCTGACCAAACGCGTGCACACTTTTTATTTGTAACTTATTGATTCTCAGTAAACCGATTCTTTTGTTTTTCTTTTTGTTATTTTTTTTTGTTTTTTTCTTTTCACAGATTAGCATAGGTTACAGGCAATGCCTGCTCCCTATGGGTGTAGGCATTGCCTGTCTATAGGGCATAGCCGTTACTTGTTGTAACACACTTAAAAAGTCTATTAACGCTGACTCGGTGTAAGGAATTGATGAGAAAATATAGAAAAATAAGGTGTAAAACAATAAAAAATGGGATAATTTTTTATTACTTTTTTGAGTTATTTCTCAATAATTTTTTATTATCTTCATCAATTCCTTACACCAAGTTAGCGTAGTTTTATATATTTTATAAATAGTAGGCTTTATAAAATAGGTTGTGTAATCTATATAACTTATTTAGTTTGAATTTAATTTCTTGAGTATTTTTCTCTTTTTTCGTTTAACTGTTGTTGCGAGAAAAAGAGTTGAGGCTTTATGGTTTGCAAAAAAGAGAACTCTATTTCATCTCTTTCCTCCTGATTGCAAGCCAAAATACCCGAAACCTGTAAAATATTGTTTTCATCCACACAAGCAAATTCCAAATCTCCCTCTTCGTTTCTCAAAAGAGTATAGCCGTCAATAGTTTCGTACCAATGCACTCTTTCATCTCCTTTGAGTAGGAAGGTAAGCGTTTTACCATTTGGCTGTACGATAGTTATAGGTTTGGTATCAGCAGGGACAGCCAAAAGTTTTAAACAAAAAGATAGTAACAGAAGGATAATTATTTTATATCTTTTCATTGTTCTAAAAGTTTTTTGATAAAAATCTATTCTATAAATCTCTTTTCCCAATAAGGAAAGACATCAGCCAACTCACCCGAATAATAGAAATCAAAACCTATGGCTCCAAAAGTATAGATTTTGCCATCAACCGTTATATGTGAGCCTCCACAAACAGGGTCGGGCTTAGGCTCACTCTGAGAAAAACCAACATTAAAAAGCGTAAATAAAACATCCGGTCTATTTGTTATATCATAACCTGCTTTTTTCCACTGATTGCGAGTTTGATGAAGAATGCAACCCGTATATATATAGGAATAAGTATGGTCTCTATAATTGACAAGTCTTTTTATACGCAAGGAATCATCCACGTAAGTAGTTTCATAATCAAGTATATGCTCATATTTTTCTCCCATATAAAAAGGGGAAGCTTTGTCTTTTAGGTTTCGCTCTACTTGTGCGGCAGTAAAGTCCTTAATACCATTTACACCAAAAGAAAACTGGCTCTGTACGGAAAGCACCTTAACAGGACCGAGATACTTTTTATACATCTCTCTTTTGGAATTAAACAAACGTATTTGCTCTCCCACCAAACAACCTACTATCATACGAGGCTCTACTCCAGAGATTTTAGCAGCCTTGTTTATAGCAACGGAGTCTTTGATTATGGACTCTTTCAAAGCTTGCCATTCTGGAGCGTTCATCCAAGTTATCACATTCTCTCCATTGCCTTTTACAAAACTATGACCATAAATTTGTCTTCCTTTGCTTAGTTGGTCGTTGTAGGCTTTATTGTCTTTTAAGTATAACTCACATGCCTTTATCATTTGAGACATCTGCACATCGTTTTGAGAATTTCTTAGCCCATTGATAATCAATTCTGCATTATGAGGATAAAGTTTGCCCAGCGTTACGAGTTTCAAATAGTCATCGGCTCTAAAAACGAACTCATTGCTATTTGTTTTTTGCTCTTCGTTTTCTCCTACTTTTGCCAAATAGCGAGTATTCCTATCTACCATTCCTCTATTATTGGTAAGCCCAAGCTCATATATTGCCCAAGCCGAAAAAATACCAAAACCGAAAATAGCAAAACCATACAAAAGCACTCGCCAAACGATTTTTACAGGTTTTTTATTTATAAAATCCTTAAAATTCATTGCCTTATAACGTTTATAAAATATTGTCTATCTTTCTATGAGGAAATCTTGCTTCAAATTCTTCCATACTAATAGCCTCTTCCACAGAATAATCTCCTATTTTGGTTCTTCTTAGTTTGTTAAGATAGGCTCCGCTCTTTAATTCCAAACCAAAATCTCTTGCTATAGAGCGTATATAAGTACCTTTGGAGCAAGAGATACGAAAATCTACAAAAGGTATATCTATTTTTGTTAAATCAAAATCATAAATTTCTATATCTTTTTCGCTTATCTCAGGCGAAATACCTTGTTTTATATAAGAATAGGCTCGTTTGCCGTCTATCTTTATAGCAGAATAAACGGGAGGTACTTGCTTTTGTTTACCCAAGAAAGTTTTTGCTGTAGCATTTAATAAATCTGTGTCTATGTGTTGCAAAGGAAAAGTTTCATTTACGGGCTGTTCTCTATCATAACTCAAAGTAGTGGCACCAAGTGTAAAAGAACCTGTATATTCTTTTTTCAATTGTTGAAACTCCTCTATTTTTTTTGTATACTTACCCACACAAATAATCAACAAGCCCGTAGCCAAAGGGTCTAAGGTACCAGCATGACCTATTTTAATTTTCTTTTCTCCTGTGTGTTTGGTAAGTATATACTTCATTTTCTTTACCACTTGAAAAGAAGTCCAAGTATAAGGCTTGTCTATAAGAAAAAAAGTCCCCTCCTTTAAGTCCATATTAGTTATCCCGCTATATCGCTACTAACGACTCCGCAAATAAATAAAATTATCATAAGCACTCCGGCAAAAATTCTGTAGTAACCAAAGGCTTTGAAACCATATTTGGTAAGAAAGTTGATAAAAAATTTGATGGCCAAAATTGCAACCACAAAAGCCACAATATTACCTATTATCAAAATATTTAATTTATCCATAAGCAACTCTTTGCCTGAAGGCTCAAGGAAAAGTTGTAATAGTTTGTATCCGCTTGCCGCCGCCATTGTAGGCACTGCCAAAAAGAAAGAAAATTCGGCAGCCGTTTTTCTGCTAAGTTTCTGTCCCATACCTCCTACTATTGTTGCCATAGAACGAGAAACTCCCGGTATCATGGCTATGCACTGGCAAAGTCCTATCATAAAACTCTTTTTATAGGTTATGGTTTGGTCTTCTGCAGGGTGATTAAACCACTTGTCTACAAATAACATAAACACACCACCCAAAACCAAAACAATGGCAATAACCAAAGGAGTCTCCAAAAGACTATCTATGTAATCAGATAACAAGAGACCAAAAACTGCGGCAGGAATAAAAGCCGTCAATAACTTCCAATAAAAACTCCAACTTTGCAAAAATCTCTTCCAATATATCACAAGGACAGAAAGAATTGCACCAAACTGAATGCAAACCGTAAACATTTTTACAAAATCATCACTCTTTACCCCCAAAATAGCCTGTGTAAGTATCATATGCCCCGTTGAAGAAACTGGCAAAAACTCTGTCAATCCCTCTACTATGGCAATAATAATTGCTTGAATTGTATCCATAAAAACTTAATAACTACTCTGCTTGTTTTGTTTTAGATTTTTTCATTATGGCATAGACCTCTATGACCAAACCTCCTACTATAAGGATAGGAGCAATAACCAAACGCCTTGTATTAAACAAAGCATAATTGAACTCATCTGGATTTGAAGAACCACCTCCAACAAGTAAGATATAACCAAGTATAAGTACAACAACACCTATTATCATCCAAATATAATTCTCTTTGCCGAAAGCAAAACGAAACTCAGGTGTAGTTTCCTTAAAACCTTTTTTTGATGTGATGCCTTTTGTAGCCATATTGTGTTTTTAATTATATAGTTTATAATTCTTTAAATTCATATTTCTTATTACCGCAATATAGGAAAAAATAAAACTCAAAACCACTCCCACTATCACTATGCCTATTGCAAGCAATATATATACATTATAATAAGGAGTTAAATCAGGACGATTCAATACGTTGTATATCCAAATCATTACCCCCGCAATCAAAACATCTGCCATTATACCGCCCCACAAACCAAGCCACACTCCTTTTATAAGAAACGGACGACGTATATAAGAGGGTTTTGCTCCCACAAGTTGCATACTGCGAATAAGCAATTTTTTTGTCCTAATGGTCAAAACTATAGTATGATTGATAAGTGTTATACATATAAATACTAATGCAAGCAAAATGATTATCACCAAATAACTTGCATTGTAATAGACTGTATTTACTTTGTTTATTATATCATCTCTGTAATCAACCATTTCCACCTCAGGCTTTGATTCTATGGTACGAATAAATTGTTTTATTTGCTTTACTTTCATTGCTTTTGCTTTTAGATGAACTTCCAAAGAGGGACTATAAGGGTTGTAACCTTGCAAAACGTCCAAATGTGTTTCTCCCAAATCCTTATTCATCATAGCAGTTACCTCTTGCAAAGAATGATAATCAACACTTTTGACTACATTGTTCTTTGCTATCTCGTTTTTTATGGATTGTCCCTGTTCTTCTGTGGTTGTTGGTTGCAAATAAACTGTAAAGGAAATATTTTCTTTTATCTCATTACTCAATACCCATATATGAAAAGAAAACAAACTCATAAAAGCCAATATAAACAACACCAAAGCAATACTAAGTGCTGTAGAAAAATTGGCTGTAAACATTCTGCCTTTAGGACTCTTGTTTCTCTTTTCATTCATAAGCTCTACATATTGAATTACAAGTTGCAAAGGTATAAAAAAAAAATCTTATTGTAAAATATGATATATTTTTTTGCATGCTTTTTGTTATATGTTGTTATAACTTACTCTAAATTATATGAGAAACATTACATATTAGCGTATTATAAATAAGGTAAAGTGTTTTTTTTATAAAAGAAATTGAAAGTTTAAATTTTATTTCTATTTTTGCAGAAAATATTACAACACAAAAAACGTATAAAATCATGGCAAAAGTAGCAATAAATGGATTTGGACGTATAGGAAGAGTATCGTTCAGAAATATGCAAAAAAAACAAAATATAGAAATTGTAGCGATAAATGACCTTACAGATGCTACAACATTGGCTCACCTTTTGAAATATGACTCTGTTCACGGCAAATTTCAAGGGGAGGTTTCCTCAGATGGAGAATATTTGGTTGTTAATGGCAAACGCATAAGAGTTTATGCTGAAAGGGACCCTGAAAATCTTCCTTGGAAAGAACTTGGTATTGATATAGTAATAGAGTCTACAGGTATATTCAAAACAAAAGAATTGATGTCTAAGCACATAAAAGCAGGTGCTAAAAAGGTTATTTTGACCGTACCTGCAGCAAAGGCTGACGATGTTGATGCAACTGTTGTACTTGGAGTAAATGACAAGATACTTAATAAGGATATTACATTTGTAAGTAATGCTTCCTGCACAACCAACTGCTTGGCTCCCGTGGCAAAGGTTTTGAATGATAAATTTGGCATAAAAAGAGGACAAATGAACACTATTCACTCCTATACTAACGACCAAAAAATTCTTGACCTTCCACACAAAGACCTTAGAAGAGCAAGAGCGGCGGCTTGCAGTATTATACCAACTTCCACTGGAGCAGCCAAAGCCGTAGGTTTGGTTATACCAGAATTAGCAGGCAAATTGGACGGTATTTCTATGCGTGTGCCTACTCCAGATGGTTCTGTTGTGGATTTGACTGTTGAACTTAATTGCAACGTAACCAAAGAGCAAGTAAACGCCGCTATCAAAGAGGCTGCTGAGGGACCAATGAAAGGTATACTTGAATATTCAGAAGAAGACCTTGTTTCTATAGATATAGTGGACAACCCTCATTCTTCTATATTTGATTCCAAACTTACCATGGTTATGGATGGTAACTTCGTTAAAGTTGTTTCTTGGTATGACAACGAAAACGGATATTCTAACAGAGTTTGTGATTTGGCTGAAAGATTAGCAAATCTTTTGTAGAGAAAATATTATTAATAATAATTAGACATAGTGAAGGGGATGCATAAGTTTATACGTCCCCTTCTGTTTTTTTTATTAAAATGTGCCATTATTTTTACAATCTATCTAATATTTCCCTTACTTGACTTACCTTATTTGCATCTGTGATAGTTATGGAATATTCATCAATGTATTCATTACCCATAGAAACATCTTTTTGATGAAATATCATATCACCCTCTATTACTTGTTTGGCCGAAAAATGAAAGTTATTTATTCTTGTTTGCCTATAAATTTCCTCTACATTTTGAGAATTAACACCACTTCCAGCCATAATATCTATCTGATTGCCATATTTTTTTTGAACCTCTGCTATAATTGTCACTCCCTCTATAGCTTTGTTTTTTTGCCCTGAGGTAAGCACTCTATTACAACCACAGATTATTATATCCCTAAAAGCCTTATCATAATCTTTTGTCATATCTATGGCTCTATGAAAGCAGACCTCAAGCGGATAAGCTATTTTTACCAATTGAGAAACTCTTTCTATATCTACCTTTCCATCAGGCAACAATAACCCCAAAACAACTCCCTTCACTCCTACCCTTTTGCAAAGTTGTATATTCTCTTTCATTATAGAAAACTCAATATCATTATATAGAAAATCTCCTCCTCTTGGTCGTATCATTACCATAGTATCTATTTTCAAATTTTCCTTGGCATAAACTATTGTTGCATAATCTGGAGTTATACCTCCTTCAACAAGGTCAGCACACAATTCAACACGGTCGGCTCCACCCTTTTGTGCCTCTAAACAAGAATCTATGGAGCCTACGCAAATTTCAAGGTATTTTTTTTGCATTGTTTAATGAATTTGTATTTGAAACTGAAAACGTTTTTTATCATTGTTTAGTATAAATACCTTGAAGTTAAACCTATTTTATATTTTTATTTGTTTGTGCAAAAAAAACTATGTAAATTTGCAAAATAAAATAACCTTATTCTTGGATTTAGTACAGAGTAAAAAATGAAGAGCATACTTTTAATCTATACAGGTGGCACCATAGGTATGGTAAAGGACGATAAGACAGGTGCTTTACGTCCTTTTGATATGCAAAAAATATATGAGGTTTTACCCATTCTTCATAAATTAGATTGCAATATAGATACCTTTCAATTCAATCCCATTATAGACTCTTCTGATATGAATGCAGAAATATGGCTAAAACTTGCCTCTCATATAAAACAGCAATATGACAAATATGATGGTTTTGTTATACTTCATGGCACGGATACTATGTCTTATACTGCTTCGGCGCTAAGTTTTTTGGTAGAAAATCTTTCCAAACCTATCATTATAACCGGCTCTCAACTTCCTGTTGGTATGATACGTACTGACGGCAGAGATAATATTATTTCTTCCATAGAAATAGCAGCAAATAATGAGGTGGAAATACCTGAGGTGTGTATTTTCTTTGATAACAAATTATTTAGAGGCAATCGTACTACAAAAATCAACGCAGATTATTTTGAGGCTTTTTATTCTGGCAATTTGCCTTCTTTGGCAAAGGTAGGCATAAACATTTCTTATAAAAAGCATCTTATTTTACCAAAAAACACATTGCCTTTAAAAGTATATGACAAACTTTGCAAAAATATTGTTATTGCAAAAATTCACCCTGCCATAAGCAAAGAATATTTTGAGGCAATAGGTCAAATAAGCAATCTACAAGGTATGATTTTGGAAACTTACGGCTCAGGCAACGCTCCTACCAACAAAGACTTTCTCTTGTCTATAGAAAAGATTATAAACAAAGGAATAAGTGTTATGAATGTTACTCAATGTAAGGCAGGCAAAGTGGAAATGGGGCATTATGAGGCAAGTTATACTTTAAAAGAAATGGGAGTTATAAGTGGAAAAGATATAACTACAGAAGCAGCTCTGACAAAAATGATGTTTGTTTTGGGAAATTTCTCTGATAAAGAAGTACAAAAACATCTTTTGGAAACCTCACTGAGAGGCGAAATAAGTATGTAAAAACAAACTCAAAACAATAAAAGCAAAGAAAGAAATGGACTATAAAAATATTTTCCGAAGATTTTGCGAGTTAAATGTAATGATTATAGGCGACGTAATGATAGATTCTTACAAATGGGGAAAGGTTGAAAGAATATCACCTGAGGCTCCTGTGCCTATATGTAGTGTAAACAAGATAGAAAACAGAATGGGAGGAGCAGGCAATGTGGCTTTGAATATAAAAGCTTTAGGTGCTACTCCAATACTCTGCTCTATTGTAGGCAAGGACAATAGCGGAGAAAACATTTTAGAACTGATGAAAAAGGGAAATATGACTACTGACAACATTGTCAAAAGTGATTATAGACCCACTACCATCAAAACCCGTATCATAGGCAACAATGTACAAATGCTTAGAGTAGATAATGAAAACACAGAATATTTAAATAAGGAAGAAGAAGACCGATTGATAGAAAGAATTGTATCCGTTCTTGACAGACAAAAAATAGATGTAATTATTTTTCAAGACTACGACAAAGGAGTAATAACTCAAAACATAATACAAAAGACCATAAACAAAGCAAAAGAAAAGAATATTCCTACTTGTGTTGACCCAAAACATAGAAACTTTTCATTTTACAAAGAGGTAACTCTTTTCAAACCAAATTTAAAAGAATTAAAAGAGGGCTTGAAAATAGAGTTCACCCTACCCTCTTTGGACAACTTAACAGATGCCTCTCTTTTGTTGCATAGCAAACAAAGAATAGATAAAATTTTTATAACCCTAAGCGAATACGGATTATTCTTTGCCGATTATGGCAAAACAAAAGCAGAAATCAAGCAACTGCCTGCCAATGTTAGGAATATAGCAGACGTTTCCGGAGCAGGTGATACTGTAATAAGTGTAGCAAGCCTTTGTCTATCTCTCAATCTACCAAACGAAGAAATTGCCAAAATAAGCAACCTTGCAGGTGGTTTGGTCTGTGAATATGTAGGAGTTGTACCCATAGAGAAAGAACGCTTATATAGAGAATTATTGGCTATTTAAAAACGATATTAGAAAAAGAGTTTATAAAAAATAATAAGGAACTTTAAAATGATGACATCTAACGAAATACGAAAAACTTTTATAGATTATTTTGCAAGCAAGCAACACACCATAGTACCTTCGGCTTCTATGGTAATCAAAGATGACCCAACTCTTTTGTTTACAAATGCAGGAATGAATCAATTCAAAGATATTTTTCTTGGCAATGTGCAAAAACCTTACACACGTGTAGCAGATGCTCAAAAATGTTTGAGAGTTAGCGGTAAGCACAATGATTTGGAAGAGGTTGGACACGATACTTATCATCATACAATGTTTGAGATGTTGGGCAATTGGTCTTTTGGTGATTATTTTAAAAAAGAGGCAATAGCCTTTGCTTGGGAATTGCTTACAAAGGTTTATGGTATTGAGGAAAAAAATCTTTATGTTACTTATTTTGGTGGAGATGAGAAAGAGGGTTTGAAGGCAGATACAGAGGCTTTGGAATATTGGAAAATGTGGGTAAAAGAAGACCATATTTTAGCGGGCAATAAGCACGATAATTTTTGGGAAATGGGAGAAACAGGACCTTGCGGCGCTTGTTCTGAAATACATATAGATTTGAGAGACGAAAAAGAAAAGCAAAAGATTAGCGGAGCAGAACTTGTCAATAAAGATAACCCTCTCGTTATAGAAATATGGAATCTTGTCTTTATGGAAAACAATCGTTTGGCTGACGGCTCTTTGGTTCCTTTGAAAGAAAAAAATATAGACACTGGTATGGGCTTTGAACGTTTGTGTATGGTTTTGCAAGGCAAAAAATCCAATTACGATACTGATGTTTTTCAACCTTTGATACAAGAAATAGCAAAGAAAAGCAACAACACATATGGACAAGATGAAAAAAAAGATATTGCAATGAGAGTTGTTGCCGACCATTTGAGAGCAGTATCTTTTGCGATTGCAGATGGTTTGTTACCTTCTAATGCAAAGGCAGGTTATGTTATAAGGAGAATTTTGAGACGTGCCATAAGATATGGTTATACTTTTCTTTCTTTTACCTCGCCTTTTATTTGCGAACTTGTAGAGGTACTTGTCAAACAAATGGGAGAGCAATATAAGGAGTTGGAGCAAAGTAAGGATTTGATAAAAAAAGTAATCAAGGAAGAGGAGATCGCTTTTTTGAAAACTCTTGCTAACGGAATAATTAAATTTGATAAATATGTAGAAGAACACAAAGAGGGATTGATAAGCGGAGATTTTGCTTTTGAATTATTTGATACATACGGCTTTCCTATAGATTTGACTGAACTAATGGCAAAAGAAAAGGGTAGAAGAGTAGATATGCCTGCTTTTGAAAAGAATTTGCAAAAACAAAAAGAAAGAAGTCGCAATGCCACTAAGGTTGTTTCTGATGATTGGGTGGAAATCATACCTGATTTTAATAGTGTAGAGTTTGATGGTTATGATACTTTAACAGAACAGGTCAACATAGTAAAGTATAGACACATAGAGACAAAGGGTAAATCTCTTTATCAAATAGTTCTCAACAAAACTCCTTTCTATGCTGAAATGGGAGGACAAGTAGGCGATAGTGGTTGGTTGGAAAACGAGAATGAAAAAATATCTATAATAGACACAAAAAAAGAAAATAATCTTATAGTACATATCAGCCAACAATTACCACAGAATGTACACCAAACTTTTGTTGCTAAAGTAGACAAGAAAAGAAGAGAAAATATTGAGCGTAACCACACTGCCACCCACCTACTACACTTTGCTTTGAGAAAAGTTTTAGGCTCATACGTAGAGCAAAAAGGTTCCTACGTGGATAACAAAAGATTGCGTTTTGACTTTTCTTGTCCAAGCAAGCTCACTTTTGAGCAAATAAAACAAACTGAGCAAATGGTAAATACGATGATAAGAGAGGATTTACCTGCTGACGACCATAGAAATGTACCAATAGAGGAAGCAAAAAAAATGGGAGCAATGGCTTTGTTTGGAGAAAAATATGGCAACGAAGTTAGAGTTATACGTTTTGGAGAAAGTATAGAATTGTGCGGAGGTACTCACATAAAAAGCACAGGCAGAATAGGAATGTTTAAAATAGTAGGAGAAAGTGCTATTGCGGCAGGAATACGCAGAATAGAGGCCGTAACAGGAGAAGAGTTTGAAAATTATATATATTTGTTACAAGATAACTTTCAAAAAATAAAGTCCTTCTTTGAAGCCTCACCAAACCTTATCAACTCCATAAAGAAAACCATAGAAGAAAACAACTCTTTAAAAAAACAAGTAGAGGACTTTGCAAAGCAAGCCGTTGCCGATATATACACCAAACTAAAAGAAAAGTCGGAAAACATTGGAGGAATAAATTATTTTGAATCTATTCACCCTATGAATGCTGATGCAATGAAAGACTTAGCGTATAGATTTAGAGGCGAGTTTAAGGATTTTTGCTTTGCAGGAGTCAACGTGCAGGAGGATAAAGTAATGCTTACACTTATGCTGTCTGATTCTTTGGTAGAAAGAGGCTTAGATGCAGGAAAAATCATTAGAGAGGCTGCAAAATTTATCAAGGGTGGCGGAGGAGGACAAAAATTCTATGCCACAGCCGGAGGCAAAGACCAAGAAGGTATAACCCAAGCTCTACAATACATCAAAGACCAAATAAACTGCTAAAAAATAGGCTGTGTTTACATGGACACAGCCTATTTTTTTATTATTAGTAAATCTTCTACGGAAAGTAGCCTGCAAACTATAAAAAACTTATCACTTTTTAAGTTATTCAACTAATATAAAATCTATTTGGCGTTTGTCTAAATCTACTTTAGTTAGTTGAACCATTACTTTGTCACCCAAACGAAAAGCTTTGTCATTATCTCGTCCTATGATTTGATAGTTGTCCTCATCTACCATATAAAAATCATCCTTCATTGAACCTATTCTAACCAAGCCTTCGCATTTGTCTTTTATTGTAGTAACATACATTCCCCATCTGCTTATGCCCGAAACCTCTGCTTCAAACTTCTCTCCTATTCTGTCCATCAAATATTCTGCTTGCTTAAACTTCACACTTTCTCTTTCTGCATCAGCCGCTCGCTTTTCCATATCAGAACAATGTTTGCAATATTCCTCATATTCAAGTTTATCTACCGATGCGCCTTTATTAGCATAGAAAGTCAACAAACGATGTACCATCATATCTGGATAACGTCTTATAGGTGAGGTAAAATGAGTATAATATTTAAATGAAAGACCATAATGCCCAATGTTATCACAAGAATATACAGCCTTACTCATTGTCCTCAAGGCTATGGTGGCAAACATATTCTCAAATTTACCACCTTTTACTTCATTAAGCACACTGTTATAGGTACGAGTCAGGGTTGTACGATTTTTATTATCTATCAAATAACCAAACTTAGAAGCAAAGGTTTTAAAAGCATCTACTTTTTCATTATTTGGCTCATCATGTACGCGATAAACAAATGTTTTTGCATCTTTTTTATTCTTAACCTTACCTATATGTTCGGCAACTGTACGATTGGCTAAAAGCATCCATTCTTCTACTAACCAGTTGGCTTCTTGGCTTACTTTTAAATGTATACCTATGGGCTTTTTATTTTCATCAAGGTCAAAAACATATTCCGGAGTTTCAAAATCTATTGCTCCTTTTTTTACTCTTTCCTTGCGAAAATACTGTGCTATTTCCCAAAGAGGCAAAACACATTCAGCCATTTCTCCTTCTTTGTTTTCTATTACTTTCTGTACCTGCTCATATACAAATCTTCTATTAGAATGTATTACAGTTCTCCCTATCCAATAATTGACTATTTCTTTTTTATCGTTTATTTCAAAAACAACACTGTAACACAAAGAGTCCTCATCTGGTCGCAAAGAGCAAAGTTCATTAGAAAGCCTTTCCGGTAGCATGGGTATAGTTCTATCCACAAGATAAACAGAAGTTGCTCTCTCATATGCTTCTTTATCTATTGGAGAGTTTGGCTTTACAAAATAAGTAACATCAGCAATATGTACTCCCACCTCACAATTTCCATTTGACAATCGTCTAAAAGATAAAGCATCATCAAAATCCTTTGCATCCTTAGGGTCAATGGTAAAAGTGGTTATATTTCTAAAATCCTTTCTAAAAGAAAGTTCTTCCTTAATATCAAAAGTTATTTTACTTGCTTGCTTTAACACTTCTTTTGGAAAATCTATGGAAAAATCATTATTTGCCAAAATACTTTCCATCTCTACATCATTATCACCCTTTTTGCCCAAAACCTTTAGTATTTTTGCCTCTGGCTCTCTGCGAGAACTTTCAGTTTTTACAAGAGTTACTATAGCCTTATCATTATTGGTATAAGGTATATTTGGTTTGTCTATATAAAACTTGGTCTTTATGTTATCGTCATCTGGTATGAAGTAAGCAAAGTTTTTGTGTTTTTCTAACACACCAGCAAAACGCTCTTTGGCTCTTTTAAGCACTTCCATTACTTGTCCCGATTTAGTCTTACTCCTTCGTCTTGGCAAAACATAAACCTTTACCTCATCACCGTCCATTGCATCAAGCGAGTTGCCACTCCTTATTTTTATGGGGTCAGTATTGTCGTTTGGTATTACAAAAATTTGCTTTGATGGTCTTATCTCTATTTTACCTATAACATAAACATTGTTATTACTACTTTTCCTTCTTCTCATTTATCTCAAACTTTTTTTATTAACGCTAATTATTTATTTTTATTATTGATTACAGGCTTAGCCTGTTTTATAATGGCAAAGCCACCCGCAGCCTGTTTTATAAGACGCAAAACTTTATCCTCAGGCTTTATTTTAATTGCTCTGTCAGTATAGAATAGCCTGAGGCTGCAGGGTGTGCTTGTAACCTATGAAAAGGAAAAAAACAAAAAAAAATAACAAAAAGAAAAACAAAAGAATCGGTTTACTGATTATCAATAAGTTACAAAATAAAAACGTGCACGCGTTTGGTCAGGTCAGAAAATCTTCGTAACTTTGTAAGAGAAAAAGATACCTACCTCAAAATTCCCGTTTTTTACCCTTGTAACAATCTGATAATCAATAATAACGAATCTTCGTTTCGAGAAATCGAAACGAAGATTCGTCGAAATAAAACGAAGATTCATTTTTATAAAATCCCAATTTTGAAAAATTTTTCTTCAAAAAAACCTTCTAAAACGCTGATTTTCAAGAAAAATGCCCATTTTTGCCCCTTCAAAAAAGGTTAACTCTTTGATAATCAGTAGTGGCACCTTTATTTTTTGCTTTTAAATGGGTATTTACGAAAAAAACTGAAAAAATTTTTTTGACCTGTTTTTTAATAAGTTTTGATATGTTATAGAGTCTAATATTTTTATTTGTTAAATATTAGATATTGAAGTTATTTTGTATCTTTGCAAACTGATTATATTTCTGTAAAAAAAATAAAAGAGTGATGAAAAAGATATTATTGATTGTTTCCTTTGTTGTGTTATTTGGCAGTGTCAATGCACAAAACAACAATATACAATTCTCAAATAATGGTTTTGAACAGTGGAGTTCATCACAACCAACTGCTTGGAATACTCTTGGTTATAGTGGTTTTAATCTTTGCGATATAAACCAAAGCACTCATAGTATAGAGGGTAATTATTCCTTAGAGATGAGTCCTAAATTATTGCCTACATTTATTGCTTCTTTGTTGGGAACGGAACCCATACCTATTCCGGGCTTGATTACCAATGGAACAATCAATTTTTCTGAACTTCTTACGCTCTTTGGCTCTCTTGCTAATATGGAGGAAACAGAAGAATTTGATTATATGACAATACTGCAGTCTTTGAAAAATTTATTAAGCAATGGATTAAATCTTAATGAATTGCCTGAAAGTATTAGCGGGTTCTATGATTTTCAACCTGTAGGAGAAAATGAGTTATTTGTAGTTTTGGCTTTTACTACGGCAAAAGTAGCGGACTCTTCCATAGTTACAGGAGGAGGTATCTATTACACAAGTCAAGCAACAACGGGGTTTGAAAGTTTTTCTATGCCTATGCACTATTTGATAAATAACAACAATGAGGCTGAATTGTATTTGATAACATTTATAGCAGAATTAAATACTGAGGCAACTACCTATGGCAAAGTAAATTTGGATAATATAACTATTAACTATGGTAATATTTCTATAGACGAAGTTAAAAGAGACAAGGAAGAGGTTTTTGCATACCCTAACCCAACAAATAACGAGTTTTATCTCAATACAACAGAAGCAATAGAGGTAAATATTTTTGATGCTATGGGTAGAAGAATAAAGCAAATAAATAATTACCAACCCTATTCCTCCATACTTTTGGAAAAAAGCGGTACATACATAGTAAGAATAGGAGAAAAAAGATTGAAACTCGTTGTAAAGTAGTGCTGTGAAAAGATTATTATTTATAATTTGTATTTGTTTGTTTGTGCTTTGTGCTTGTAGTGGAGGGTACTCTTTTACGGGAGCGAGTATAAGCCCAGAAACAAAGACTTTTAGGGTGGAAAACTTTTTGAATCGTGCAAGTATAGTACAACCTATTTTGGCTTCAGAACTTACTTATTCACTGATGAACAAAATTCGCTCTGGTACGTCTTTAGAAGAAACTGACGGAGAGGCTGATGTTACTTTTAGAGGAACTATTATGAGTTATAATGTTACTCCTGTAGCAATTTCTTCCAACGACCAAGCAGCAAAAAACAGATTAACCATAACAGTTAAAGTTACCTATAGGAACAAACAAGATAGTAAGTCCAACTTTGAAACAACATTTTCTCGCTACAAAGAATATGACTCTTCTTTGTCGCTTTCCAACGTGGAAGAGGAATTGATAAAAGAAATAAATGAAGAATTAGTAGATGATATTTTCACTAAAGCATTTGTTAATTGGTAACAAAAGAAAACATTTGTTACTTGGCAGATACAGACGCATACTTACAAACAACAAAAAATACAAACACACCGTCAATATTATAGGTTGGGTATTGTTTTTTCTTGCTACATT
Source organism: uncultured Bacteroidaceae bacterium (assembly GCA_964626385.1). Lineage (GTDB taxonomy): Bacteria > Bacteroidota > Bacteroidia > Bacteroidales > P3 > Scybalousia_A. The sequence goes on along the minus strand of CAZVEO010000003.1, from coordinate 7,330 downwards.
TTTGTATCTCATAACTCTTTACCCTACTGTTGCTTTTTGGGATTGTGGAGAATTTATTTTCTCAGCCTATGGATTGCAAACAGGACATCAACCCGGCGCACCTTTGTATCAACTTTTAGCAAAAATATTCTCTCTATTTTCTTTTGGAAATACTCAAATGGTTGCTTCTTTGATTAACTCTCTTTCTGCCGTTGCCTCAGGAGTGAGTATTATGATGTTATTTCATATATTCTTGTATTTATTCAATAAGTATAGTGAGAGATATGTTGGCAATATTTTAGCGGCAATTTTGGCTTCTGTTATTTTTGCATTTACAGATAGTTTTTGGACATCTTCCACTGAGGCAGAAGTTTATAGTTTGTCTTTTCTTTTTACCATACTTTGCATAAGAGTTATACTTATTTGGGACGAAAAACCACAAGAAAAATATATTGTTTTACTTTCTTTTCTTCTAGGACTTTCTTATTGTGTTCATCCTCTTTCACTTTTGGTTATACCTGCAATAGTTCTTATAGTTTATTTTCATTATAAAAGAATAACATTAAAACGTCTGTTTTTTGTTGTATTTATTGCTCTGTTGGTTTTGGGAGTATTTTATTTTGGTTTTTCTTTTATAATAGTTTTGTTTTCTTATTGGTGGTTGTTAGTATTATTTGTTTTTTTGTGTGTGATAGGTTTTATATTTGCTTACAAAATGCAGCGTCCTTTGATAAATACCATTTTGTTTTGCATAATATTTTTTATCATAGGTTGTTCGCCTTATTTAACGACCGTTATAAGAGGTTCTCAAAACCTTCCTTTCAATGAATATGGAATAAAGGATAGTAAAGAATTAAAAGATTATGTTTCACGCAAAGCCTATATTCAAGCACCTTTATTCTATGGTCCTTACTATACAGCCTTACCACCAAAAGATTTTGAGATAAAAGACAATGTACTAACTCCTATATTTGACAAAGAACTCTGTACTTTCTTTCCTCGTATGTGGAATTATACCTCTGTTGGCAATGAGGACGGGTATATTTCTTGGGTAGGACAACCTCAAAAAACAGTAATTGTTGACGGGCAAGAAAGAGAGAAACCTTCTTTTAAACAGAACCTTGCTTTTTTTCTAAACTATCAAACTTATTATATGTATTTTCGTTACTTGCTTTGGAATTTTTCTGGTAGAAGTAACGATATGCAGGGTTATGGTGATTTGACCAATGGTACTTGGCAAACAGGATATTATTATACAGATAAATTCTTAGGCGTAGAAGACGGGAAAATACCCTCTTTTTACAAGAATAAAGCCAACAATAGATATTTTGCCATACCTTTGATACTTTGTTTATTTGGTATATTTTATCATTTGGGTAAGGACTCCAAAAGATTTCTTTTTGTGCTTACAATATTTGTTATGTATTCTATTGCTATTGTGGTATTCTTAAACAATGCCGCCTACGAACCGAGAGAAAGAGATTATATTTATTTGCCTTCATTTATGGCTGTAAGTATATGGATAGGAATTGGTATGTTGGGTATTTCTCAAATAATAGCCGATATATTTAGAATTAGAAAACCAAGATATATTTTGCCTTTGTTTATTATTATACCATTATGGATGGGAATAGAGAACTTTGACGACCACAACCATCACCATCAACACACTGCTCGCAATTTTGCTATTTCTATGCTTAATTCTTGTGATAAGAATGCTATACTTTTTGTGGACGGCGATAATGATACTTACCCTCTTTGGTATGCTCAAAGTGTGGAAAAAATAAGACCCGATGTAAGAGTTATAAATAGAGAATTGCTTAACAACCCTTATACAATTTCGCAATTGAAACAATCTTTTCCCAATAACCCATCTTTAAAGCTATTGATAGAGGAAAAGGATTATTCTTTTGGTACAATGTCCGAAGTACAAATTATTCCTTCCTTTGATACTTTAAATATAGAAGAGGCTCTCTCTTCTCTATATAATAGCAAAGGGCTAAACGAACAATTTGGCACCTATATCAAAGCACTGTATACCAACAAATTCAAAATTCCCTTTGGTAAAAAGAACTTGAATATAAATTTGGACAATGCTATTTTGTCAAAAAGCGATGTGGTTGTTTTGGATATAATAGCAAATAACAGCAATCGTCCTATTTATTTTTCGGCTTATAGTAATGATAACTTTTTGTGTTTGGAGGATTATCTGACTTTGGAGGGATTTGCTTATAAATTAAATGCTGACAAAACCAACTGCGAAAACGAAATAATTGAACAAAAAGCAGGCTGTATCAATAGCAAAAAAATGTATGACAATATTATGCATGGGTTTAGTTTTAAACATTTTGACAAAAATATCTATTTCAACGAAATAGAAAGAAGCATAATTTCGTACTATACTCAAAATCTGTCGGTTTTGGCTTATAAACTTTTGCAAGAAGGCGAAAACGAAAAAGCCTTGTCTTTGCTCAACAAGTGTATTAAAGAAATACCTTTTGAAATACATTCTTATTCTTTAAACTTGGCAGATATGGGTCTAATGTATGCCACTATAGGAGAAGAACAAACAGCTTTTAATCTTATTAGACACTCTATCAAAGAATTTCAAAGATATATGAATAAATACTTTGTGGCATCTATGCGTATGCAAGCACAACAAAGATTGGAGGCTGAAAGAAAAGTTACGCATCTTATGAATTTGTGTATTTTGGCAGAAAATTGGGGAGTAGAAAATATAAGAATGGAACTTTCTGAGTGTTTTTTCTCCATTATAAGACCATATTTGGAAATTACTTATAGACAAAAGAAAATAATGACACTTAACGATATTTATTACGAGGAGGAAATAGAACGTATAGATGAAACAATTTTGCAAATAAAAGACTTTGCAAAACACTATGAAGAAGAGTTGCCCGAACCTATGTAAACAAAATAACTTACATAGGTAAAGATTAGTTTGATTAAAGTTTTGTAACTTTGCACTATTAAAAGAGAGTAATATTATGAGTAGAGAAAAATATAACCTAAGAGGAGTCTCAGCAAAAAAAGAAGATGTACATAACGCAATAAAGAACATAGACAAAGGTCTGTTTCCTAACGCTTTTTGCAAGATAGTACCAGATAGTTTGAGCAATGATGAAAATTATTGTATGCTTATGCATGCTGATGGAGCAGGCACCAAGTCCTCTTTGGCTTATATGTATTGGAAAGAGACAGGAGATTTATCTGTATGGAAAGGCATAGCACAAGATGCTGTGGTAATGAATACCGATGATTTGCTATGCGTAGGAGTAACAGATAATATATTGTTGTCTTCTACTATTGGAAGAAACAAAAATCTTATACCGGGTGAGGTGATAAAGGCTGTAATAGAGGGAACAGAGGAATTTTTGGAAACAATGCGTAACTATGGCGTTGGTATATATTCTACAGGAGGAGAAACGGCTGATGTGGGTGATTTGGTACGTACTATTATTGTTGACAGCACTGTAACAGCAAGGGCTTTACGCAAAGATATAATAACCACCGATAAAATACAAGAAGGAGATGTTATTGTTGCCTTGGCTTCTTTTGGACAAGCAAGTTATGAAAAAGAATATAATGGAGGTATGGGAAGCAATGGCTTAACTTCTGCAAGACACGATGTTTTTAGTAAAGAACTTGCAAAAAAATATCCGGAAAGTTATGATAATAATCTGCCTAAAGAGGTCGTTTATTGTGGAAGCAAATCTTTGACAGATAAGGTTGTAATAGACGATAGTGGCAAAACAATAACAGCAGGCAAGCTTGTACTTTCACCTACAAGAACATATGCTCCCGTTATAAAACAAATTATTAAAGAATATAGACCTTACATTCACGGACTTATACACTGCACGGGCGGAGCAATGACTAAGATACTGCACTTTGTTAATAATTTACATATTGTTAAAGATAATTTGTTTGCTCTCCCTCCTTTGTTTCAAATGATAGAACAAGAAAGCCAAACACCTCGCAAAGAAATGTATCAAGTTTTTAATATGGGACAAAGAATGGAGGTTTATTGCCCAGAGAGTGTAGCAAAAGATATTATAGCAATAAGCAACTCCTTCAATGTAGAGGCAAAGATAAGCGGTTATGTAGAAAAGAGTAATGAAACGCACCTTACTATCAAGGATAATAAAGGCACGTATGAGTATTAAAAAAAAAGAGATTTCAGCAAAAAAAGAAAATAATTATAAATCATAATGAGAAGTATTTACAAGTATTTATTGGTATTGTTATTGCCTTTTGTTGCTTTTGCTCAAGAGTATAAGACAGAGGACTATTTTAATTATGAGAGAAACTACAACGAATTGCTGAAATCTTATTATATAACAACTAATGAAAAACGCTTAAACGAAACATTTCCCACAAGCGACAATGCTTACTCCTCTAACGGTCAAGCCTCTTCTGTATCCGATGCTGTGTATGAACAAAGATTAAACAGCATACCTTCGGCTGTTAAATTGGTCTATAATCAACAGGTTAGAAATCATATCATATATTATTTGGACAGAATGAATAAGAGTGTTGGAGTAATGCTGGGGCTTAGTAAATACTATTTTCCAATTTTTGAGAATATACTTGATTCTTATGGTGTGCCAACAGAGTTAAAATACTTGGTTGTAATAGAGAGTGCTTTTAATCCAACGGCTGTTTCCAAAGCTGGAGCAACGGGGTTGTGGCAATTTATGTATGCAACAGGAAGAGTTTATGATTTAAGAGAAAATTCCATAGTAGACGACAGATGCGACCCTATCAAATCAACTATTGCGGCTGCAAAATACTTGGGGGATTTATATGATATATATAAGGATTGGTCTTTGGTTTTAGCAGCCTATAATTGTGGACCAGGTAATGTAAATAAGGCAATGAAACGCTCGGGAAAAAGAGATTTTTGGGATATATACACTTATTTGCCAAGAGAGACAAGAAACTATGTACCTGCTTTTATTGCAGCAACATACGTTATGAATTTTTATGATAAACACGGTATAAAACCCGTAGAATTATCTCAACCTTTAAGCCTTATAAATGATACTGTTAGAGTAAGTAAAGACGTGTATTTTGGACAGATAGCAGATGTTTTACAAATATCTACTGAACAAATAAAGTCCTTAAATCCTCAGTACAAAATGGACTACATACCCGGCACACAAGCAGATTATACTCTAAAACTTCCTTTTGATTATATAGACCAATACATAGAATTTGAGGACTCTATAGCAAATCATAATTTAGAAAAATATAGAAGTGATCTGGTAGTAGGAACCAACGGAGATAGCAATCTATATGCAATAAAAACCATATATCACAAAGTTAAACGCAATGAAACATGGAACTCTATTGCTAAAAAATATGGTGTTACAGTATCTGAATTGCGTTCGTGGAATAAAAAAATAAAGCGCAACCGACTTCCTATAGGTACAATGCTGAGCGTAAAAACTAAAGTGCTTATAGAAAAAGAAAAAGTAATAGCAAAAGAGGAGAGTGAAACAAAATCCTCTTTTGAGCAGAATGAAATAGTTGAAGCCAATAATATGGACAATCAACCGCAAAAAGAGGAACAAAAAAACATTACAAAGAATTCTCAAAACAAAAGCGTCAGTAAAAAAACAAATAAAACTCACACTGTTAAATCGGGAGAAACACTCACCTCCATAGCAAAAAAATATGGTACAACTGAACAAAAGTTAAGAAAAATCAATGGTTTTGACAATAAAGCAGCAAACAGAATAAGAATAGGACAAAAAATTAGGATTCAATAATTTTTTTTGATTATGAAGATAAAACAAGTTGTCATTACTCTTTTTATTATTTTAACAGTAATGTTTCTAACTTCTTGGCTTTTTCCAAAAGATGGTGTGTATATGGGTAATATTCATATAGAAATACCAAGTATTGAAGATATTTTTTTTGAGCAGAAAGTAGAATATGCTAATATTGATAACATTTTGAAAAACATAGACTCCTCAATAAATGACACAACAAGAATAAACAACACAAAAGCAAGAGTTTATAAAGATGATGTTGTTTATATAGAATACCCAGATAATGACGAGAGTTTGTTGTATGATTTTTTTGACGATTTGGAAAAATCAAATAAAAAAACAGTGCGACTACTTCACTATGGCGACTCTCAAATAGAAGGGGATAGAATTACCTCTTATATAAGAAAGAAGTTACAAAACAAATTTGCTGGTTCAGGGCAAGGACAAATACCTATATTCTCTCGTTCCAATATTGCCAACACAACTTATCAATATTCTGAAGGGTGGGAACACAATCAAATAATTAATCCAACAAAGGGCTTTCATTCGTATGGTTTAATGATGGAAACCTCTGTTACAAAGGTGGATGTTTTCCCAAAACCATATATGCAGTTTGATTTTCTTAAACCTCTAAATTCCACTCTCCATCTTTACTGCACAGCTTTATGCAACGAAGCAAACATAAATATATTTACCAATGGTGAATTGTTAACACAAAAAACTATTACCACCGAAGGAATCAATAAAATTGATATAGGAAAAGTAGAAAAGCTCAAAAACCTAAAAATAGAAACTTCTGATAGTGTGCTTTTTTATAGTTTAGATATATCCGAAAGCAATGGAGTTTATGTAGATAATATCTCTTTAAGGGGTTCGTCTGGTTGGGGATTTACCAATGCTTCTGCTCAAATTCTTACAGAAATGGCAAAGGATAGCAATTTGAATGTAAAATTGATAATTATGCAATTTGGAGTAAACGCCATACCTCAAAAAGAAAATAAGGTTTTGCCAAATTATGATTTTTTCAAAAAAGAATATTCCAAACAGTTAGCATTTTTACGCAAAGCCATACCTAATGCTACCATAATTGTAATAGGTTCTTCGGATAGGTCAATAAAAAAAGGAACTTCCTATATTACAAACCCAAATGTACCAAAATTAATACTTGCTCAACAACAAGCAGCCAAAGAAAATGGTTGTATGTTCTGGGATTTGTTTAAAGCTATGGGAGGAGAAAATTCTATGCCATCTTGGGTACTTAGAGATAAGCCACTAGCAAACACGGATTTTATACATTTTAATCACAGAGGAGCCGAATACGTAGCCGAATTGCTTTATAAAGCTCTACAAGAAGAATATGTAGAATACAAAAGAATTAAAAACGAATAGCAGATATTACCTATTTACAAAGACAAATTTTTGATTAGTTTGCATAAATGCAAAACTTTTAAAAAAAAAGTGGCTTTCTACTTCCTTCCTATAGGTATGTGTCTATTCTATCTTAACCTGCGTTAACTCGCAATAATTATTACAAGTTACGACTAACCTACAAAAAA
>CAZVEO010000002.1:0-42874 GCA_964626385.1 uncultured Bacteroidaceae bacterium | reverse complement strand
AAGATTCGTCGAAATAAAACGAAGATTCATTTTTGCAAAATCCCGTTTTGCAAAATTTTTTCTTCAAAAAACCTTTCGAAAACGCTGAAAATCAAGAAAAATGCCCAATTTTGACCCTTCGAAAAAGGTTAAGTGACTGATAATCAGTGGTAGCACCCTTATTTTTTGATTTTAAATAGGTATTTACGCGATTTCCCGAAAAAAATTTTTTGACCTCTTTTTTTAGTAAGTTAGCATAGGTTGTAATAGGTTATTATAGGTTAGCACAGGCACAGCCTGCACCCACAGGGTGTACCTGTGCTTGTGTTATTATAGGTTAGACTATAGGTGTTTTGTGTTTATTTCATAAAACAATCTTACCCAATCTTAAAATGTTGTAACTTATGATAACCTATTTAAAAAGAAATGAAAGTCAAAAAAAAATATTATCTTTGCAAGATAAAAAAGTAAAAATATTAAGATAAAATATGGAGATAGTACTTAGTGGTATGCGTCCGACAGGCAATTTGCATTTGGGTAGTTATTTTGGAGCCTTAAAGAATTATGTAGCCTTGCAAGAAACGGAGGAATGTTATTTTTTTATAGCGGATTATCACTTATTGACCACTCACCCTCACCCTGAGGACTTGCAAAAAAATGTCAGAACCATACTTTCTCAATATCTTGCTTGTGGATTAGACCCAGAGAAAGCCACTATATATGTTCAAAGTAGTGTGCCACAAGTAACAGAGTTATATATGTATCTTAATATGCTCGTTTATGTGGGTGAGTTGCAGAGAGTATCGGCCTTTAAGGAAAAAGTAAGACAAAACCCAAATAATGTTAATGCCGGACTTTTGACTTATCCTACTCTTATGGCTGCAGATATATTGTTGCATAGAGCTACCAAAGTACCTGTTGGCAAAGACCAGCAACAACATCTCGAATTGACGAGGGATTTTGCGCAAAGATTCAATAATATGTATAAGGTTGATTATTTTCCTATGCCGGAAGCGTTTAATTTTGGAGAGAATCTTATTAAAATACCTTCTTTGGACGGCAATGGAAAGATGAGTAAATCATACGGAGAACAAGCCACAATTTACTTAACTGATGAGCCTTCTGTGTTGAAAAAGAAGATAATGAAAGCAAAGACAGACGCAGGACCTACAATAAAAAATCAAGAAAAGCCTATAGAAATACAAAATCTATTTGCCTTAATGCGTTCGGTTAGTAAGCCAGAGACCATACAACATTTTGAGCAGGCTTATAGTGATTGTACCATACGTTATGGAGATATGAAAAAACAACTCTTTGAAGATATGAATACTTTCCTTTTGCCTATAAGAGAAAGAATCAAAGAGTTTGCCTCAAACGAGGAATATCTAAATAAGGTTATGGCTTTGGGAGAGCAAAAGGCTCGTCAAAGTGCGGAAAAGACAATAAAAGAGGTGAGAGAAATAATAGGTTTTAGAGCATAAAAGATTTAAATAATTTTATAAACAATAAAAATAATTTTACTATGTCAGGACACAATAAATGGTCTACTATTAAGAGAAAAAAGGGAGCCTTGGACGCAAAACGTTCAAAGATATTTTCCAAAATATTAAAGGATATTACTGTTGCTGTTAAGGAAGGAGGTCCAGACCCTGAGTCCAATGCTCGTTTGCGTTTGGCAGTTCAAAATGCTAAGGGTGCAAATATGCCAAAGGATACTCTTCAACGTGCCATAAGTAAAGCAAGCGATAAATCAACAGCGGCTTTGCAAGAAATTACTTTTGAGGGATATGCTCCTCATGGTATTGCTGTTTTTGTTGAGTGTTTGACAGATAATAATAATAGAACGGTTGCTTCTGTTCGTAGTATTTTCAATAAATTAGGAGGTAGTTTGGGTACCAATGGTTCTTTGTCTTTCTTGTTTGAAAGAAAAGGTGTATTCCAAATAAAAATAGGAGAAAGAGATACTGAAGAACTTGAAATGCAATTGATAGATGCTGGTGCCGAAGATATTGAGCAAGATGAGGAATACTTTACTGTTTATACCAAAATGGAGGACTTTGCTAATATGAACTCCGCTTTGGAAAAAGCAGGTATAGAGGCAGAAAGTGCAGAATTGCAACGTATTCCAAACAATACTCAAGCAATTCCTGTGGATCAAGGCTTAAAAGTATTGAAGCTTGTAGATACCTTAGAAGAGGATGATGATGTACAGGCTGTATATCATAATCTTGAGATGACAGAAGAACTTATTGCGGCACAAGAGCAAGCATAACAAAAGATTTTTTTTATTGCGGATTGATATTTTCCCTTTAATATTAGTCCGCAATAGTTGTTTGGTTTTATCTTTTTTTTGATTTATGTTATATCTTGTACCTACACCGGTTGGCAATTTGGAGGATTTTACTTTTAGAGCCGTCAGAGTATTAAAAGAAGTATCTTTGATTCTTGCCGAAGATACAAGAACTTCTTTGCCTTTGTTGAAGCATTATGAAATCAATACTCCCTTGCAGTCTCATCATTTATTTAATGAACACGAAAGTATTGAGCAAATAATTCGAAAACTGAAATCAGGTGAGAATATTGCCCTTATAACTGATGCGGGTACGCCGGGAATTTCTGATCCGGGCTTTTTGCTTGTAAGAGCCTGTATTAAGGAGGAAATAAAGGTTGAGTGTTTGCCGGGTGCAACGGCTTTTGTGCCTGCTTTGATAGATTCGGGTTTTCCTTGTGAAAAGTTTTGTTTTGAGGGTTTTTTACCTCACAAAAAAGGTAGGCAGAGCAGGTTAAACGAATTAAAGGACGAAAAACGCACAATAATTTTTTATGAATCTCCTTACAGAGTAGGCAAACTTTTACAAGAACTTAAATCTATCTTTGATGAAGATAGAAAGGTTTGTATAAGTAGGGAGATTAGCAAAAAATTTGAACAACATATAAGAGGTTCCATTAAGGAATTGGCTGAAAAACATCAGAATACTCAATTTAAAGGTGAGATAGTTGTGATACTTTCTGCCATAGAAAAAGAGGAAAAACCTCAAAAAACTACAACCAATAAATATAAGAACCAATAATTTTTTTTTAAGATTATGATGACATGTGAGGATGCAACCTTAGAACGTTTGGTTTTGCATAAAGTAGGAAATAAGGCAAATGGAGAACAACTCAATCTTTCTTCTGCTCCATACGTACTTAATAGTGATATATCTTCTTTGCTTTTAAAATATTTTACCTCTCCATTTAAGGGTAGTCAATATTATGTTTTTACCAATGATAGCGATGTTGGTTTTAATGGTATGTACAACGCCGTAAGCAATATTTTTGACGATGCAAAGACAAATCTTTATGAAGAGAGCTGTAATATAGCCAACCATCTTTATGACGTATCTGTACACCCAAATATCAAAAGTGGAGAACTTTACGTTACTTATATGAAACAATGCTATTTGGATGGAGAAATTGTGGATGCTGTGGGTATTTTCAAAAGTGAAACAAAGGAAACCTATTTAAAAGTCTTTCCTCAAGGAGATAACTTTGATATAGAGCAAGATAATGGAATAAATATCAATAAATTGGACAAAGGTTGCATTGTTTTTAACAAAGATAGAGATAATGGTTATGTGGTTGCTGTGGTAGATAGTACTTCAAGAGGGAATGAAGCTGTTTATTGGATAGATGATTTTTTGTCTTTAAGACAAAGACAGGACTCTTATTTTCAAACAGAGAATATGCTTAGTCTTTGCAAAAATTTTGTAACCGAATACCTTCCGCAAGAATACGAAATGACCAAAGCTGACCAAGCAGAAATATTAAATAGAAGTTCGGCTTTTTTTAAGGAAAACAAGAATTTTGATACTGATGTGTTCTCTGAGAAAGTAATGGAAAACGAGGACTTGCAAGACAAATTCAAAGCATATAAAACTCAGTATGAAAAAGAGTATGAGATGGATTTTGGAGATAATTTTATAGTAAATGAGGAGGCTTTGAAAAAAAATAGTCGTTATCTTAGAAGTGTGATAAAGTTGGATAAAAATTTTACCATATACATACATGGTAAAAGAGATAGGGTAGAGGTAGGAGAAGATTTGGAAAAGGGGCTTAAATATTACAAACTCTATTTTGAAAAAGAGAGTTGATTTGTTGTAGATAAAACTTTATTATAATGACAGAATATCAAGATAATAGGCAAAAGTTTGAGAAATTAAGAAAAGAATTTCCCGTGTTTTGCTTTGACAAATTCACAATAAGCAATGAACACAATGGTATAAAGGTGCAATTCTTTTTTTCTTGCGGAGAATACAGATTTGCACCCTATCAATTGTTTGAGTCTAAGAGTTTTTACAATGATACCTTAGACGAAGAGAAAAAATCTTTGCTTGCTTTCAATCTTGGTATGATAGAATTGCTTTCTTATTGGAAAGCGTTTTGCAGTCCTTGTATTCAAATAAACTGTGGTAGTTTAACCTCTGAACAAGAGCAATTTTGGAAAAAATTATATAAAAAAGGCTTAGGTGAGTTTTTGTTTTTGAATGGTTTGGCAAACTACGAAGAACCTTTGTTTAGATTTTCTTGTTCGGGCAAAAAATATAAAAAACAAAAATTTCTTCTCAATGAGGGATATCTTGTACCTATAGGAGGAGGGAAAGATAGTGTTTGCTCTTTGGAATTGTTAAGAGGAAAAGGCAAAGACATTACTCCTTTGATTATCAACCCAAGAGAAGCAACGAGGGAGTGTGTAATACGTGCCGGTTTTTCTATGGAAAATACTTTTACCATAAAAAGAACTATAGACCAAACACTTTTAGACCTTAATAAAAAAGGTTTTCTTAATGGTCATACGCCTTTTTCTGCAATGTTGGCTTTTTCTTGCTTGTTTGCTTCTGCTTTGACAAAGAAAAAATACATTGCTTTAAGCAATGAGAGTTCTGCTAATGAGAGTACGGTGCAAGATACGGAAATAAATCATCAATATAGCAAGAGTTTGGAGTTTGAAAATGATTTTAGAATTTATTACAAAACTTTTATAGGAGAGGAATTTGAATATTTTTCTCTTTTGCGTCCTATTTCAGAACTTAGAATTGCAAAAATATTTTCTCTTTTGGACTATAAGGATGTTTTCAAATCTTGCAATGTCGGTAGCAAACAAGATATTTGGTGCGGGCATTGTCCTAAATGTCTTTTTGCTTATGTAATACTTTCTCCTTTTATTAGTCAAGAAGAGTTAAATAATATTTTTGGCAAAAATATGCTTGACGAAGAGGAATTGCTAAAAGAATTTAGAGAACTTATAGGCGAAACGGAGGTAAAACCTTTTGAATGTGTGGGTACAGTAGAAGAGGTAAATATTGCCCTTGCAATGACAAACAAAATTTTTGCAGAAAATAAAAAACCTTATCTTTTGGACTATTGGACAAAAAGCAATGTTGCCAAAAGTTATTTAAATAAGAATTTTGATTATACTTTGAAACAAGCAAGTAAAGAGAATAATTTACCTAATGATTTGCAAACTATCTTTGACAATGTTTTTGCTATAACTCAAAAAGCAAAACTTTCCAAAGTACTACAAAACCAACGTATTGCTATTATGGGAATGGGACGAGAGGGTAAGAGTACTTATAAACTTTTGCGTGAATTATTGCCAAAAGAAAAACTAATTCTTTTTGATAAGAACGCTCAAATTTTGCAATCTTATAAACAAGAAAACAATATTTGCTATTGTTTGGAGCAAGATTATAAGAAAATAGATAGGCAAAGCGATATTATTTTTGTAACTCCGGGCATAGCCACCAAAGATTTATACAATATAGATAAAAACAAACTTACTAATCAGTGTGATTATTTTCTTCGCTTGTTTGGTAGGCAGTCCATTGGTATAAGTGGCACAAAGGGTAAAAGTACAACCACAACCTTAACTTATCAAATGCTAAAAGACCAAAACACAGATGTAATACTTGCAGGCAATATAGGAATTCCGTTTTTTGATATATTTGAGCAGATAAAAGAAAATACAATAATAGTTTTGGAACTTTCTTGTCATCAATTGGAACATATAACTTGCTCTCCTTCTATTTCTGTATTGTTGAATATATATGAGGAACATCTTGACCATTACTTATCATATGAAGATTATAAACAAACAAAGTTAAATCTTTGCAAGTATGGAACAAAAGAAGATTATTTTATTTACAATAAAGAAGATAATGAAATTACAACCTATATTGAAAAAAACTCTGTTTGCAGTCATTTAAAAACTTTTTCTTTAAAAGATTATACATACACAACTCCCAAATATCTTAAAGGAGAACACAATAAATTGAATATACTTGCTGCATTAAATGTTGTGAAAATATTAGGTACTTTTTCTTTGCAAAAAGCCATAGATACAGCAGTAAATTTCAAAGGTTTGGAACATAGATTGCAGTTTGTGGCAAATATAAAAGGGGTAGACTATTATAACGATAGTATCTCCACTATTCCTCAAGCCACCTTGGCGGCTTTAAATTCTTTGGGAAATGTTTCTGTTTTGATACTTGGAGGTATGGATAGAGGAATAGATTATTCTTCTTTGAAAAATATAGTTAAAGACTACCATATTAAGCACATTGCTTTTGTAGGTAAGGCTGGAGAACGTATGTATCGGATAATAAGTAAGGAAAGTAAAGATTTTGATTATCTAATAAGCAATGATTGGCAAGAAATAGTTTCTTGGGCAAAACAAAAGGCAGAAAAAGGCAGTAGTGTATTACTTTCTCCAGCTGCAAGCAGTTACGACCAATTTAAAAATTTTGAACACCGAGGTTCTACTTTTTCCTCTTTGGTCAAGCAATAAAAAAAGATAATATTTACCCATTTAATAAAAATATTTCTTTAATTATTTGGTAGTTATATTATTTTTTATATAATTTTGCAAAAATTAAAGAGTAAACCGCTTTTTATGAAACAACATATACTTTATATAAATTCTTTGGATAATATCTTTTTATTGGGTAAAAATAAATTCAGTTTATAGCCTATTAGGTGGTCGTTGCTACAGGTGTATTGTCTTTGATTTGTTTTTTGTAGGCTTCGTTTCTCCATCTAATAGGGTAAGCAGTCTGTTTTTCTTTCTGTAATCAAGAGATGGAGCAAAGACAATAATAGTAAAACAAGTTAACAAAATATAATTAAATAAGTAAAAAATTATGAAGAACAGTTTTTTTTTATTTGCTATAATTATAGCAATATTGGGGATGGGCTTTATTGCCTGCAATGACAATAATAATGATTCTAAATCTAAAGACTTACAAACAAAACTATCACCAGTATCAAATAGAGAAGCGGGGGAAATAGTTGTATCATATACGGATACTGATAAAACAAATAATGTTTTTAGATTTTCGGATGCAAATGATGTTTTTAATTGGATTATGTCTGCGGATGGTAATGTTATTTTTGATACATATGTTTCGTTTGAGGATGGATATTTTCAAGATATAAGTATTCATTATGACTCTATAGAAAATAATTTTTCTGTATATATGGAAGATGGTAACGAAGTAACATTATGTAATTTCAAAGATATGGATAAGAATGCTGTAAGTTTTGATGTACAAGGGAAAAATGGTAAAATTCCAACACTACTGCAATATGATTCTTTAAATATGGAGACATTGTTCCATTTTCTGCTTAACTATAATAGGTTTAATAAAAATAGCAATAATTTACAAAAATTAGGTCCTTTGGGATTTTTTTTGCTTGGAACAGCTGTGACTATTGTAGCAAGTGCTGCTGCCGTATATGCGTCGTGCAAGTTGCAACAAAAAACAGAGGTTAATAAGTGTTATGCTCAAAAGTTATGTCCTGAATTAGTATCTCCTTGTGGTGCAGTGTGTCATAAGTGTAAAAATTAATGCATATTGTTACGATGAAAAGACAGAGGCTGATAACGAAAATACAAGTGTTAATATCTATTAACATTATAGTAACTTTAATAGTAGTCTTTACAACAATACTTGTATACAAATATGTATTAATTCCTAATGCTGAACGAAAAGCAGAAGAATGTATAAATAATGGAGGAATTCCAAGTGATACTTTTGCTATTTTTATAAATTGTGATAAGAATTAATGTTATTCTTATGAAAGTATGCTTTTTTAGTGCATACTTCCATAAAAAAATATTTAGTTATGAAAAAGATATTGTTACAAGTTTTTATTATAATATCTTTATTTACAATATCTTCTTGTACAAAATCGCAAGAAAAAGAATTTAAAACATACAGGTTATATATGTAGTGAGAACTATATAACAAATAATAAGGTGGATACAGTGCTTGATGCCGATGGTAGAACATTTTATACAAATAGAGATTATATTATAAACAGGCTAACAAATAAAAAATAATCAAAAAGGTAAACAATAAAAAAGAGATAGATAAAGAAATCTATCTCTTATTTTTTTAGTGACCCCAGAAGGATTCAAACCTTCAACCTCTTGATCCGTAGTCAAGTGCTCTATTCAGTTAAGCTATGGGGCCTTACCCTTATATCTTTTCAATACAATAAGCGATAAAAACAATTATTTTTTTTCTATCGCTTTCTTTGTCAGAGGTCTCTTCCGGATTCGAACCGGAGTAAACGGTTTTGCAGACCGGCACCTAGCCACTCGGTCAAGAGACCTTTTTGTTTTCAGTTTGCAAAGGTACAACATTTTTTGCAACGTACAAATTTTACACAACTTTTTTTGAGAAAAACAACATATTTTAGTAGGTTGTAATGAGTTATTATAGGTTAGCATAAGGTAAAAAAGTAGAGTAGTTATTTCTTTATACGCTTTACGTTTATCTAAATTTATAATAACTTGCAATCTTTTATAGCAACCTATTTTTTACTTATAAAAGACCTCACCAACTTATATCAAGTAGATGAGGTCTTTGTTGTATTAAGTCTTTTTATTTATTAAGTGTGAAAAATAAACATAGACATTAAAATATATACTCCTGCTCCTGCAAGATAGCCTAACAAGGCCCAAATAGATATATTTTTCAAGTACCAAACGAAATCTATTTTTTCCATACCCATTACAGCAACGCCAGCAGCACTACCTATAATAAGCAAACTGCCACCTGTTCCTGCACAATAAGCCAAGAAGCTCCAAAATGCTCCGTCCATAGCAAAGTGTCCTGTAGCCTGAATATCATACATACCCATAGCAGCAGCAACCAAAGGAACATTATCCACAATAGACGACAAAGCACCTATGATGATATCTGTTGCATACATATTGCCCAAACCATCCAAGCCTTGAGCCAAAAGTTTTAGATGCCCAGCACTTGACAAACAAGAAACAGCCATCAAAATACCAAGGAAGAACAAAACAGAAGGAGTATCTACCTTTGTTATAATATTGCCTATATTCATTTTTTGATAAACCTCAGGACTATGTTTGTGCATCAATTCAGTAACAACCCAAAGTGCTCCTAAACCCAACAAAATTCCCATATAAGGAGGAAGGTGGGTAATGGTTTTGAATATAGGAGTAAATAATAAGAATCCAACACCAACGCAAAGAACTACTTTACTTTGAAATTTGGAGACAGCAGACAAGGAATTGCTTGTTTGTATTTCTGGATTTTTTTCTAATTCGCCTTTCAACATAGCAGATATTCCCAATGCAGGTACTATCAAGCATACAAGAGAAGCAATAAAGGTCTCTTTCATCACACCAACAGCACTTATATTGCCTTTTATCCAAAGCATAATAGTAGTAACATCACCTATAGGCGACCATGCACCACCAGAGTTGGCAGCCAAAATAACCACTCCGCCAAACATCCATCTATCTTTTTTCTCAGAGACAAGTTTTCTAAGCAACGCACACATAACAATGGAGGTTGTAAGATTATCCAATACTGCCGACATAAAAAAAGTAAGTATTGCTATTGTCCATAACAATTTCCTTTTGCTTCTTGTGGTAATTCTGTCGGTAATAATAGAAAAGCCCCCGTGTTGGTCAATGGTTTCTACTATTGTCATAGCACCAAGAAGGAAGAACAGAATTTCTGCCGTATCCCCAAGGGCTTCAATCAAAACTCCATGCCCAGTTTGTGCATTAAAGCCTCCGATGGCAACATAAAGTGTCCACATTGCAACTGCTAATAAAAGAGCAGTCGCCGTTTTGTTGATTTTGAAAGTATGCTCCATCGCAATGAAGAAGTATCCTATCACAAATACAACAACCATGATAATCATAGCACTTGTCATAATTAATAATTCTTTTTATTTATAAATAGTGTTTAAATTTTTTAAAGGTGCAAATATACGAAAGGCAAATAAACTAAGAAAACTATTATAGATTATTTTTCTTTTGTTGTAAAAAAATATTTTTGCTGTGTCCATTATTATTACTATTTTTGCAAACAAATAAATACGAAATTATGAAATTTTGGGAGAGCGTAAAAAAAGAAGTATCAACAATTTGGGCAATAGAATCAAATAGACGTATTATAAAGGATAGTTCTTTGTTTGTAGTGGCTACTTTGGTGTTTCATTTTCTTTATTGGAATGCTAATATGAATACTTGGATATTTGGTCCTTTTACTGATGAGGTTTTTAGTTTTTTTACCAATTTGGCTTATAAGATGGCTACGCCTTTCATACCGTTGTTCACTTCTGAGAGTTTTGATGTGGCAGATACTTCCTATTATTTTTATACTTTGTTGGACGATGGCGTAAAATACTATCATTCTATTATGACAGTGGTAGAAGATTGTTCGGGAGTAAAACAATTGTTGCAATGGGCTTTGATAATGATTCTTTGTCGTGGCAAGTGGTATAAAAAGATAACCTATTATTTGGCTGGAGCTGTTGTGCTTTTGTTGGCCAATATAATAAGAATAGTATTGTTGACAAGTTTATTTGTTACTCATCCTACATTGTTTCGTCCTGTACATGATTGGGTAACAAGACCTGCAATGTATGTTATAATTTTTGCAATGTGGTTGCTTTGGTTAAAACTAATAAATAAGAAAAAATCAAAGACCATAAATTTAGAACACACCTCTTAAAACAAAAACTCATACCTATTTTTTGAGAATTGCTAATAACAAAAGTAAAAATTATTGTTATTACTCAGTTTATTATAAATTCCTTAGAAGGTGTAATTATATTTGTTTTTATGTTTTTTAAAGGTAGAGTTGTAAAGTATATATCCGCATTTTTATAAATCTTCTTCATAGACTTGCATAGTTTTATTCTTTCTATTTTATCAAGAGAATGCTTATTGTAATAAATCATAAGTATACGACTTTGAGAATAATCTTTTACATGGCAAGTAGAACAAAAGTAATCATTAAACAAAACAATGTATTCATATTCCAAAATATCTACGCTTATGGTGTCCTTTTGTTTGTTTTCTACTTCTATTTTATTTTGTCCCCAAGTCCAATTGTTTAGAGTAATACATATCAAGGCTATAAATAATATCTTGTTCATCTTTTGTTAGTTTTTCTTCTTGTTTAAATAGTATTCCATTCTTAAATAAAGGCATTTGCTCATTATAATATATATCACCAAAAGGAGAATCATAGATAAAAGAAAACAGATATTTGGTGTTTTTATTTTTTAGATTTAGTACAGCAAGACTTTTTTCTCCCGCATCGTTTTCTGTTGCTTCTTTATAACAAATCAATATATTATCCTTATCTATAAAACGTTGTTTGATATTGTAATAATATTTGTTATAAAAATCCAATACATCAACAAGCATATACATCATATTTTTGGGAGTATGTTGAGTTAGAATTTGAGTTATAAAATCTCTATCAATGTTATTTATAATTTTTTCTCCTAAGGTGTAATCAGATTGTATTTTAAATTCAACACTATCCACAATATTAAGATTAAAATCCATTATATATGTTATGGGTCTTAGAGGATGTAACATTCCTATTTTATTTTCTAACCAAGAAAATAAATTTGCGTTGGAGAACATATTGTATAATATAGCGTTGTCCCAGTTAAAAGAGCGACTGTTAATTATCTTTTCTTTTTTTATATCATAAGCAATTAGGCAATAATTTTGATAATTATCTATTTTTCTATTATACCATTCGTAATCAACCAAAACTACAACTCCATTATTATAGCCCACAATACTATAAGTGGTAATATTCACAATACTATCATATAAAACGAAGGCTTGGTCAAATTCATAACCATTTTCTGTTTTTACAGCTAAGGCAAGAGCATCTCCGTATGAAACCAAAAGTGTATCATTTGAAAACAAAGCATTCATAGGATAGGGATATTTGTCATCAATTTTGATGTTTTTTATATTGTGGCAAATCAATTTATTGGCTACAACCTCATAAACGGGAAGATACTCTTCTGTATTATCTCCATCAAAAAATAAATATTTTTCTTCGTTAGTTATTACTGTGGTTAGGTTATTCTCCTCTATAGGAAAAGAGTTTAACAATTCTTGTGAAAATACAAGATTGTAAAACAAAAGTACGCACAATAAAAGTGCGCACTTCTTAATAAAATTTGCATTATCTAATGATTTCATATGGAGAGGAAGTTAACGACATTTCAAATTCCTTGCACTTTTCTATAAATTTTCCATCAGAGAAAGAATATAAAACATCTTCTATTACAATATTTCCTTTGTCTTTTCCTTCAAGAATCATTCTTTTGATAATACCTATTGCAGTAATATCGTTTTTTGATAATGTATTGGAATATAAAGCATCTATTGTTACTGTACTAAACGCTATTGGGCAAACATTTTCACCCTCTCCTTTACATTCACACAAGAAACGTTTACTATTACTCTCTACTCTTACTTTCTTATATCTTAAGATCCCGTCAGGTCCAGGTTTTCCACCACTTATAGATATACTTATATTTCTATCTTTTGCATTTGTTAATATTGCAAATGATAATATTATTGCTAATACCATTATTTTTTTTATTGTTGTCATTGCTAGATATCTCCTATTTTTTTTTAAATTTAACAATTATGTTATTATATTTTCTTTCCTAAGCGAGAAGAAATATACCTACCCGTTGTTTTTATGTTGTCTTTGTTGGGAAAGTGGAAAATATTTTTACCTGCAACAAAGACAACCTTTGACACATAAAGAATTAGTGAGAATTAACCAAAAATATTCCTTATTATAAAAAGAAATGGCTTGTATGTTATAGTGCCTTAAATTGTAATCATTATATTTTTCCCAATTAAAACATAATAAACATACAACTATATTAGTAATTCTCAGACGATTATATAAAAAAAAATAATAAATGTTTTGTCATAAAAATTCTTTTAAAGAATTAATTTTTGCAAAGATATATACTTTTTTAATACAAAACAAAAAAATGTACTTTTTTTGCAAAAAAGTGTGAAACTTTATTAGTGTAGGAGAAATGAGTAGTGAATAGCCTGTTAGATGTAAAAAGGAAATTATTGTTTTGGTAAATTTTTATCTATTTCTGACCATAAGGCATTGTATATTAAATTTCCTGCAAGAGTATAGCCTTCTATGGTCAAGTGTATCAAATCTCTTTGTATCAGTTGATTGTTAAGCATTTTTTTTGCAGAATTGTAACCTCCTAAAACATTATACAAATCAAAGACGGCGCAGTTTGTTGCCTTTGCCACTTGTTTTATTGTTTCTATCGCTTGAGGCATACGAGGGTTGATTTTTCTTCTATGCCACCAGCATTCAGTTGGTGTTGTCAATAAAATAGGAATATTGGGGTAAACTTTTCTTATTGTTGTTATTAGAGTTGTGAGTTCGTTAGCAAAATTGTCTACTCCTCCTGCTTCGTAAGTGTCATTGGTTCCCAAGGAAATAATGATAAAATCAAAATTTAATGATTTGATTTGAGAGGAAAATAATTTTGCATTGTTATTATAATGAAAGGCACTTGCTCCATTGGTACCTGTAACACTATAAACCACTCCTCCATTATCGTTTTGGAAATAAAAACCATAAACATAAAAATTTTCTGTACCCTTCTTTTGTATTTCTATTTCCACACTGCTAACATAGTCAGATAACACAAATTCAGTATAGCCCTCATCTTTGTTGTATATTTCTTGATAGGCTACATCGGTATTGTTTATTTTTAAGTTGTCATTTGGCTGTAGGAGGCTGTGATAAACCCTAAATCTATTGAAATCGTATTTAATTGGGTTTTTATTATTTACATTAATATTTATGGTTTCTTTGCTTTTAGAGGTATAAACGCTTGTTCCCCAAAGACCTTTGTTTTCTATATCGGAGGAAGAGTTGATATTTATACTTGTCCAATTAGGAGAAAAAGTAAGTTTGTAACTATCGGGTGCACCTTTTTTGTATGGAGTAACCATACCTCTCGCACCCTCTAATCCGGGAGAAAAAGATTGAAAATTTTTTCTTACTCTGCCGGACATAAAGTCGGCTTGTAAATGAGAATCTCCGAGATGAAGAATATTTATTTGCTCTTTGCCCGATATTATCATAGAGCGAAATTTGTCAAACAAACTATCAAACATCCTTTTGCTATTAGCATAATAAATAATGGTATCTCCTTTTGGATTAACAAAGGAGTATTGTTTTGTCTTCACTTGTTGAGCAAAACAAATAAAGTTTGACAAAAACATAAATAGCAATGTGTTTGCGATGATTCTTTTCATTTACATCGCTGTAGTTATCTCTCTGAATTTTTGTTCCAAAGTTTCTCCCTGTGCTAAGGCTTTTACGCTGTCGTCTGCTACAAGTTTGCCATTATTTATTATTACAGCACGTGAGCAAACAGCCTCTACTTCTTGCATAATATGAGTAGACAAAATAACCGTCTTGTCTTTGCCAAGTCCTTTGATTAGAGAACGAATTTCTACCAATTGATTTGGGTCTAAGCCTGTAGTAGGCTCATCTAAAATAAGTATTTGAGGGTTGTGCATCAAGGCTTGTGCAATACCTACTCTTTGTTTGTAGCCCTTACTCAAAGCACCTATTTTTTTCTTAACCTCTTTGGTAAGCCCAACTCTCTCTATAATTTCTTCTACAATGTTTTTTCTTTCCTTCCCCTTTATTCCATGTATGCCTGCAATAAATTCCAAATTTTCTCTAACATAAAGTTCGTTATAAAGAGGGTTTTGCTCAGGCAAATAACCTATAAGGGAGCGTATTTTTTTGCTATTCTCATTAACATCATAATTGCAAACCCTTACCTCGCCTTTTGTTGCTGGAATAAAACAAGTTATGATTTTCATCATAGTACTTTTGCCTGCTCCATTAGGTCCAAGCAACCCCACAATTTCTCTCTCGTGTATGGCAAGAGTTACATTATCTAAGGCTTTTTGTTGCCCGTATTGTTTAGTAAGGTTTTTTATATCTATGCTTATAATTTTATTTGCAGTCTCACTCATAATACTATTTGCTTATTATAGAATGCGAAATTACAAAATATTTTAAAAACACACACATGGTGTTTTATATGGCAAAGCCATTAACTTTATAGGTTAGCATAGGTTGTAATGTGTTATTATAGGTTACCATATACGCTTAAGTTTTAGGCACAGCCTCTTTTTAACGGCTCTGCCCTTATCTCAACCTATAATAACCTATGCTAACCTATAAAAACTTATAAAAAAAAGCCTCAAAAAAAAATTTCGGGAAATTGCGTAAATACCTATTTAAAATCAAAAAACAAGGGTGCTGCTATTGATTATCAATGAGTTAACCTTTTTAGAATGGTCAAAATTGGGCATTTTTCTTGAAAATCAGCGATTTCGAAGGGTTTTTTGAAGAAAAATTTTTCGAAATTGGGATTTTGCAAAAATGAATCTTCGTTTTATTTCGACGAATCTTCGTTTCGATTTCTTGAAACGAAGATTCGTTATTATTGATTATCAAGTAGTTACAAGGGTAAAAAATGGAAATTTTGTGGTAGGTATCTTTTTCTCTTACAAAGTTACGAACATTTTTTGACCTGACCAAATGCGTGCACACTTTTTATTTGTAACTTATTGATAATCAGTAAACCGATTTTTTTGTTTTTCTTTTTGTTATTTTTTTTCGTTTTTTTATAGGTTACAGGCTCAGCCTGCTTTATAAGGGCAGAGCCACACCCACAGGGTGGTTTATAAGGACAGAGCCATTAAAATAAGCCTGAGGTTAAAGTTTTGCGTCTTATAAGACGGGCTACAGGCTGAGCCTGTTCTATAACGGCTTTGCCCTTATAAAACACCCTGCGGGTGTGGCTTTGCCATAATAAGACACCATATGCCTGTAACTCATTTTAACTTATGCTAACCTATTTTTTAACCTACGAAATAGATTATAAAAATAAATAAGTAATAAAATGTTTGTTGGATTGGGAAAAAAATAGTTACTTTGCATTTTAAATTTTTCAAAGAAAAGAAAAAATAAAATAATAAAAAAACGATTACGCTATGAAGTATAGAAGATTATTTACGCTTGGGCTTTGTTTGATGCTATGCTTAAGTGTTTTTGCTCAGGGTGGAAAGAAAGTAGACCTTAGCAAAGAGATTAAATTGGAAAGTACTGTACGTTATGGTAAGTTAGACAATGGTATGACCTACTATATAAAGGCAAATAAAATGCCTGAAAAGCGTGCTGAGTTTCAAATTGCAGTCAATGCTGGTTCAATACTTGAGGAGCAAGACCAACTTGGTTTGGCTCACTTTACTGAACACATGGGATTTAATGGTACAAAACAATTTCCCGGTAATGAGTTGGTTAGTGAGTTACAAAAAAATGGTATCACCTTTGGTAGAGACAACAATGCCTACACTGCTTTTGACCAAACTGTGTATATGCTAACTCTTCCTACAGATAAGCCAGAATTGTTCAACCTTGGACTTAGAGTCTTAGGTGGTTGGGCAAATGGTATGCTTATGACTGACAGCCAAATAGATGATGAAAGAGGCGTTATCATAGAGGAGTGGCGTTTGGGACAAGGTGCTCAAGAGAGAATGCGCCGTCAAACTTGGCCTATAATATTCAAAGGCAGTAGATATGCAGAGCGTTTGCCTATAGGTACGGTTGAGAATTTGCAAACATTCAAATACAAATCTATTCGTGATTTTTACAAAAAATGGTATAGACCAGATAATCAAGCCTTGATAATTGTTGGTGATTTTGATGCTGATGAGATGGAGCAGAAAGTAAAGGACTATTTTTCTATGGACGAAAAACCAAGTACTCCTTTGGAAAGACCTGAGTATGACGTGCCTATGAATGTAGAGCCATTGATTGCTATTGCTACCGATAAAGAGGCAACAAACAATTCGGTATCAATATTAATCAAGCATCCTGCTATGCATATGAAAACGGTTGGAGATTTTCGCGACCAAGAACTTTTGATAAATCTTTATGAGAATATGCTTTCAAGTCGTTTTACAGAGCAATCTCAAAAGAAAGGCTGTCCTTATATGTATGCAATCTCTGGTTATGCTCCAACTTATCTTGCTCGTACTATGGGCGGTTATGTTATGCAAGCAGCAGCAAAAGACGGCAAAGTGCTTGAGTCTTTGAAGGCTATATTGGAGGAAAATCAAAGAGTTGTACAACATGGCTTCCTTCAATCAGAACTTGACCGTGCAAAAGAAGCAGTTTTGGAAATGTATGAAAGAGCAAGCAAAGAGGCAAACAAAACCTATAACTCAACTTGGGCATCGAGACTTGTTAGCAACTTCCTTGATGGTACTCCTGTGCCAGGTGCAAGATGGGAATATAGAACAGCAAAATCTCTTATAGATGGTATTACTTTGGAGGAAGTAAACGCTTTGGCTTCAAAATGGATAACCAAAGAAAATGTTGTTTGTGAAATACAAATGCCTGAGAGAAAAGGTTTGAAAGTGCCTACGGTTGCAGAGGTACGCAAGATAATAGAAGGTGCTGATAAAATGAAAACCAAACCATACGTAGATACATACAAAGAAGTTCCTTTCTTTGCATACGAAAAAGAAATAAAAGCAGGTAAAGTAAAGAACGAAACCAAGAATGAGGAGTTTGGTTTTACTGAATGGACTATGTCTAATGGTGCAAAAGTTATTTTGAAACCTACAACCTTAAAGGATGATGAAATACTTTTGTATTCTTGGTCTGAGGGAGGTTCTTCTCTTTATTCTGACGATATGTTATTCAATGTACAAATGGCTGCTGATATTATAGACGGCTCAGGTATAGGTGAAATGAATAAAACACAATTGCAAAAATTCCAAATGAAACACTCTTTTGGTACCACTCCTTATATAAGTAGTCTTAGAGAAGGAATAAACGGCAATTGTTCTCCAAAGGACTTTGAGTTGTTGTTGCAATATCTATACATGTACTTTACTCATCCAAACAAAGATAAAGAAGTTTTGGATGTAAGTGTAGAGAATTTGCGTTCTCAACTTAAAACTATTCAAAACTCTCCTGATGTAGCTTTCTCTCTGCAATTGCAAAAGAGCATGTATCCTAATGATAAGAGAAGCATTGCTATACCTACAGAAAAACAAATCAATTCTTTGAATATTGACAAAATGTATAAGATATTTAAAGAAAGATTTTCCAACGCTTCAGATTTTACCTTTGAATTTGTTGGCAACTTTGATATCAATGAAATAAAACCTATGATAGAAAAGTATATAGGTGGTATGCCTTCTACAGGAAAAACTGAACAATGGAAAGATCTTTCCCCAGTATTTGCCAAAGGACAGGTAAACGATATAGTTTATAAAGGTACTGAGGATAAATCCACTCTTGCTATGGTTATGAATAAACCTTTTGTAGACGGAGATAAAGAGCAACAGATAATAAATGTAATGGGTGAAATCTTACAAATAAGAGTAACTGAAAAAATACGTGAGGAATTAGGCTCTGTTTACTCTCCATATTTAGGAATTGATTATGAGATTCAACCTAAGCCAACGTTTTCTATGATTGCTTACTACGGATGTTCTCCAGATAATGTAGAGAAAGTAAAAAATGCAACTTGGGAGTTGTTGGACGAAATGATAAACATTGGAGCAACAGAAGAAAATCTTGCCAAAGCAAAAGAGCAACTTATCAAGAGCAGAGAAAGTTCTTACTCTTCTTCTAACTCTTTCTGGGGTAGTGTTATACGTTCTTCTTACATATACAAAACTCCTATAAAGAATATGGAGAAATATGCAGAGGTTGTTAACTCCGTAACCATAGACGATTTGAAAGCAGCAGCGGCAAAATACTTGACACACGATGAGTTTGTAACAGTTACTTTGTTGCCTGAGTCTGCAAAGAAATAAAGTTTTAATTTGTTAAATTATTGAATTTTAATCGCACCCTTTCTTTTAGAAAAAGATTGTGGTGCGATTTTTTTGTATATAGAAAACTATATTTTTTCCTATGATAGTAACGATTAAAAATTTATTGTTTTCTATTTTTTCTTTGATTTTTCCCAACAAGTGTATTTTTTGCGGAAAGGTAATAGAAGAAGACAACATTGTTTGTCCTTCTTGCAATCAACTATACCCGATAGCACATTTGGAAAAAGATGAGTTTTTTGTTCCTCTTATGCCATACGTGGAGGATGTTTTTGTATTGGCTCATTATAGATATACTTCGCAAGCAATACAACTTTTTAAATTTCACAGACAAGTCCAAAAAGGCTTAAAGTTAGCCCATTTACTTTCCACTCAATTACAAAAACTTGATTGGGTAAAGGATTTGGATTTTATTGTTGCTGTGCCTCTGCACAAAAAAGCTCAACATCGTAGGCAATTTAATCAATGCGAAATTTTGGCACAAGTCGTTTATAAAGATTTAAAACAAAGAAATTCCAAATTGCAACTTTCCTTAAATAACCTTTATAGAATAAATAACAACAAGCCTCAACATACATTGCTTTCCAATGAAAGATATGAAAACGTAAAGGATAACTTTGCCCTAAAAAATAGAGAGCAATTTAAAAACAAAAAACTTCTTATTATAGATGATGTAATTACAACTTGTTCTACTTTAAAGGCTTGTTGCGTTGCTTTGAAAAAAGCAGACAATGTTACCATATATGCTGTTGCTCTCGCCTCTGAACGTATAAATATGTAATTTTTTAGCAAAGACAAAAGTAATTACGCTATGGAAAGGGAATAATATAAAATAATAAACTATCAATATTGTAGACAAAACGTCTTATTTTATCATAAAAAATAGGACGTTTTGTCTTTTTTCTTGTTTTGGTATTTTGTTTGCGTTATAGTGTTTTGAAAGTTGTCTAAGAAAAAGACAACAAAACAAAAATAATATAGTAATTGACATTTAAAAAATAGGAGATTAAGATTATGTTACCACTAATGAGAAAAAATGACAATTGGATTCCGAGCGTATTCAGCGACTTTTTTGACACTGATTTTATGCCAAGGTTAAATGCAACAGCACCTGCAATAAATGTTGTAGAAAATGACAAAGAATATAAGGTTGAGGTTGCAGCCCCAGGTATGAGGAAAGAAGATTTTCAAGTACATGTTAATAATGAGGGTAACCTAAGCATAAAAATGGAAAGCAAAAAAGAAGATGAACAAAAGGAAAACAAAGGTCGCTATTTGAGAAGAGAGTTTTCTTACTCTAAATTTGAGCAGACTCTTGTTTTACCAGAAGATATAGATAAAGACAAAATTTCTGCAAAAGTAACAGATGGAGTACTTAGAATACTTTTGCCTAAGAACGAAGTAAAAGTTTCTAATCCATCAAGGCAGATAGCCATAGAAGAATAAAGAAAAATCTACTAATATAGATTCATAAAAAAGAAGTAAATCCTTTGACTCTCCGCGTGAGTGGAGGGTTTTTTTATGTAAAAAAAATAGTTAGAGATGTTTATTGCTATAATCTTAATTAGTATTTACCTGTTGCTATTTTTATCAAATAATCAAGATGCATATACATAGCCTCCATATCTGCTTCGTTGTTGGCTGGCAGGTATGTTTTAGAATAATTGAAATACATACCGTCTTTTGCCCCCATTTTACCTGCTTCGTCTATACAAGAATTATTATCAATGCAATTTATCCATACCTTAGGAGAGCCTATTGTGTGGTCCTTGGAAATGGTTACTTTGGTTAAATCTATAGAAATAACCGTTAAATTATCATCATTGTTTCCCCAATTATAAGACAAAAAACCATCGCCCGATAAAGTGAAGTTATAATAAAGATTGTCCTTTATAGAGGTTTCTATTATGGTACAACTTTCTTTTATTTCTTGAGAATAAACATTGTTAGAAAGTCCTAATAACAAAACAAAAAATGCAAAAAATATTCTTTTCATTGTAAATAATTTTTGCAAAGTTATTAAAAATATACATATACAGCCGTATACTCAACGAAAAATGTTTTTGCAAAAAAAAATTAGGTGGAGTGTGATTTTTTCTCTCTTTCTGCGTTAATTATAATAAATGAACTTGCAGGACCAGGACAAAAGATAAATGGAAGATTATACACTAATAAGAAACAAAGAAGAACTTTTGGAGTATATACAGCAAAAAGAAAAATTTTTGTATGCTGTTTGTCTTACCTATACAAATAGAAGCAAAACAGAGGTAGAGGACTTGTATCAAGAGATATTGTGTAGAGTTTTTGAGGCTTTTAAAACCTATAAGGAACAGGGTAAATTTTTTTCTTGGTTTTCTACCATAGTGATAAACACTGCCGTAACTTATTATAGATATGAGAAAAAGAGAATAAAACTTTTTAATAGTATAAAAACACGGGAACAATCAGTAGTATACGACCCTTTAAACGAAAAAGATGAGAAGGAAAAATTTTATAAAATTTTGGATACTTTGAGCTTGAAAGATAGAAATATAATGATGCTTTATTTACAAGACTATTCAATAACAGAGATTGCTCAGATAACAAATAATAAATATACTAATGTAACTACTAAAATACACAGATTGAAGAAAGTTATCAAAAATATATACAATAAGTTGAATATTATAATATAAGATTATACTATGTCTGATTATATTAAAGAAAACGAATCTTATAACATACCTACAGAAAGGTTAAGACAATTGGAACAGGATGTTTTTGTGTCCAAACGCCATAGCAGGATGAAAAGAAAACATATAACGATAAGTGTTTTAAAAATTTTTATCTCGTTTTTGGCTATGTTGTTACTTTGTGATATTGTTATTAATAGTGATTATTATGCTAAGGAATTTGGCAATAGTATAATATTGGCAATAGTGTTTTTAATTTGTGTAATTCTTTGGAATGTTGTATTTTTGCGAAAATTATATGATTTGAATAAAACACGTAAAAATTTGCATACTACAATAAAGACTTGTAATTTTTTGGTTATAATGGAAACTATTCAAATGATATTTGACTTGATTGTGTTTGTAGTGCTTTTGATAAATATGCAATGGACGGAGTTTTATGTGTTTTTGATGATAATTGTAACTATTTTGGGACTTGTGAGAGATTGGTCTATTTTAAGAATGATAAAAAACTTGTTTGTACAAATAATTAGTAAATAAATATGAAAACAAATAGTTTATTGTTGGGAGTTTGTTGTTTTATGTGTTTGATTTTTGTGTATGCTTGCGATAACGACAAAGAGGAGAAAAAGGAAAAAAGAAATAACGAAACAACAGAAAACCCTTATAATTATGTAGGAGAAGAACACAATATTTGGTTGGACTCTGTAACTGTGCATGTGGACAATTATGAAATGGAGCATAATGTAGATTTATCTAACGATATACCGCTTTTGATAAATATTTGTTCCGATTATATGTATTCCAAAGGCTTTGATACATTGGGCGTAAATCAAAATACCAATAATGTTTTAACAAATATCAATAATGCTTATAGACATGTTATAGATACATTGGATTTGAATTCCTCTACAAAAAGTGAATTATACAGAATACTCAATTTTGTAATGGAAAAACAAGTTGAAAACAGAGAAATTGCTTCTGTAGATGCTATGCTTGCCATAATAAAAGATGAAGAAAGCAGAATTTTGAATAATCAATATTCTATACCAGAAGAAGAAAAAGGCATAATTCTAAGAACAACTTCTACTCTCAAAGCTTCGCTTTCTTATTGGGAAGGTACTCAAATGGCAAACAATGAAAAAAGTACAGTGGTGGCAATTGCAGATGCTATAGGTGCTTTGGGTGGACATACAATGAGTGTGCTTGCAAGCAAAGCGGCAGAAAAAAGACTAAAAAATTCTATAAATGTTACCATATCAGGCTCAGCAAATGATGGTTTTGTTGTGAGATACTAATTTTTTGGAGTATAATGTTTTGATATTTAGTAAAATAATAAAGAATAACTACTAAGAAAAACAAAGATTGATGCTTATTTGGTGTTTAAAAGCAAAATATTTGTAAATTTGTAGGTTGATTTATAAACAAATAAGATACTTATATATAGATTAATAATAAAAAAATATATACAATGAAGAAACTATTATTTATCATTATGTGCAGCGTGTTTGTTGGGTGTTTGTATGCTCAACCTACACTTTTGGAACATGTTGATTTTGAATCTGGAGTTCCTTCTAATTGGACTCTTTCCGGTGTTTCCGGCAATGGCATAGATACTTCTGTCTATTCCTCAGGAGCAAAGGCTATAAGGCTTCAGCCCTCTTCTTCTGCAGATGTTATTTTGACTTCTCCCGTTTATAATATTACGGCTGGGCATAATGTCAGATTGGAGTTTTCTCACTTACCTTTGATAGCTTCTCTTAGTGGAACACAGGAGGGAGTACAGGTGCAAGTAAAAACTAATTCAATGTCTAATTGGGAAACCTTATCCAATGGTGGTAATATAAACAACCCCGGAGATTTTGATAGAACGTATGGAGGAGGTGAGAAAAGTTTTTCGGGTAAGTTTAATTTTGCATACTATTGGGATAATTTGTTCCCTAATGGTACAAATATAACTTATCAAAATATTGTAGATTATTTGCATAACCCTACAAATTATTATTACGAAAGATTTGAGTGGAAAAATGCTATATTTTATTTGAATAACTTTTTGACCGGGACAGATAATAGTTTTCAAATAAGATTTCTTTTACCAAAGAGAACGGGTAATTTACCTTCAGGTACAATTGCTGTAGGTTGGTTTTTGGATGATATAAGATTGTTTGTGTCTCAATTGGCAAGTGAAGATATACGTGTACCTCAGATATCTTCCAAAATTACCTACCCAGACCAATATATTTTCCCTAATTGCACGGATATAGAGGTGTCTTTTAACCTTCAAGACAGAAATGGAAACTTATCTTCCGTAGCGGATTCCATATATTTGGAATACTATGTTGAGGGTAATTCTCAAATACATAGAGTGCCTTTTATTAATGTGGCATCTACAAAATACACTGCGCACATTCCATACGCAGGAGTGGATTCTGTTATTTGTTATCGTGCAGTTATTAACGACCACAAAAATAATAGACTTACTTATCCTTTTACCTACAATACTTACTTCAAATTCAAATCGGTGGTGCCTTATTATGGAGATGCTACAATCAAGCAAACAGGAACTTCTCAAGGAGAAATGGTTTTAAAAACTGGTTCTTCTGTTTGTAGAGCAAAGTATCAAATGAGATATAAGGCACAAGAGTTATTAGACGCTGGTTTTGGTCCTGGTGTGCTTAAAGGTTTGTCTATTAATGTAACTCAAGCAGGAGCAGCAGGTTCTTTACTGCCTAATTTCAAATTAAGAATAGGACATGTTGCCACTGATGCGACTTTGGACAACTTTAGCCCTTATGTCAATGTTACCGAGGTATATAGCAATACACAACTTGCTTTGCCTGGACTAGGCTGGTATTATTTTGCGTTTAATGAGGACAACCCCTTTGTTTGGGACGGTATTTCCGATATAATTATTACAACATGTTTTGACTCTCCTACTATAGTTTCTTCGGCAACAACAAAAGTAGAATGTATTTCGGCCACAGGGAGTAGTACTTTAAAGACAGAATTAGGTACCTCGTCTACGCAAGATGCTTGTATCACGACTTGGGACGTAAATAACCCTACAATGTCTTTGAAACCTAATTTTAAGTTTAACTTCGTAAATACTTGTTTCTTTGAATATGATGCAGGTATTAGTGCAGATTCTTTGCAAGGTTTGGCTAATGCGCGTACTTGTTCTGATACCATTACTAATATAGGCTTTGGATTGGCAAATCAAAATTACCCGTTGAAAGTAAAGCTTATAAATCAAGGTACTTCACCGCTAACCTCAATTCTTGTTAGTTGGATGGTTGATGATGATGCCTCTACATTGCAGACAGCTACTTGGACGGGTAATCTTGCTTCTAATGGTAGTACTTGGTTTGAGGTTACAAATAGTTTTAACCTATCAGCAGGTCAACATACTCTAAAGGTTTGGACATCTATGATAGATGATGGAACTGTTGACTGGAATTTGAGCAATGATACAGCAACATTCAATATTATCATAAGTCAGGGACAAATGAGTGGAGTTTATGCCATAGGTGGAAATGTTGCAGGAGTGGATGATTCGAGGACATACGCGACTTTTGACGATGCTTTTATGATGCTTATTAATAGTGAAGTAAATGGTGCAGTAACATTTAAGGTTAAAGCCTTAGATACTGTTTATAGTTCTCCTTTGGTTTTCCCGTCTTGTGTTGCTGGTGTTAGTGCAACAAATACTATCACTTTTGAAAGTGCAGATTTAACTAATAGGACCAAGTTTGCAACGACTGCTCTGTCTGATTTGGGAGATGTAGTTGCAACAACACAACCTACTTTTTCTTTGGAAGGTGTAAAGCATTTTAGATTTAAGAATTTTGATATCAAACCTACAACGGCTACAAATCTTATAAATCTTTCTAACACTTCTGAGGATATAGTATTTTGTGGACTTAATTTTACTAATTTCAATTCAACGCTTTCTTCTTATAACAACAATACAACTGCTTCTTATATAAATATAGGAGCAGCAAACAATATTAGTGTGGATAGTTGTACATTTAATTTTATGCAAGCCTCTTCTCACCCGAGAGCGATTTATGTAAAAGGTCTTTCTCCTGTTGATCCAAATATGGGAGTTAAAATAACCAATTCCAACTTCTATTTGGGAACAAGAAATGTTATTTATTTGGAATACAATACCAATACAACCATAAAAGGAAATACCTTTGAGAACGGTTTTGAAGAATCAGATTATGAGAATCTATCGGAGGCAAATTATGTAACAGCAGCAATCAATACCAAAGAACTAAAATTTGAAGCAAATAAACTTGTATTAAAAGGGTTGAGTGCGTTGTCGCTTTCCAATGTAGATAATTCTCGCATAGCCAATAATCTTATAAGTATATACAACTTTTCTCAACTTCCTATTGCTTCTTATTTGAGTTATGGTATTAATTTGATTTCAGGTTCCAATGATACCATTGTATACAATAATGTATACGGCAAAAGTAATTATGCTAACAATAGAAGAGTTATAGGTATGAGCCTTGGTGCAGATGGGCAAACTACGGCTAACAATATAGTAAAGAATAATATGATGGTTAGCGATGGACATGGTTATGCTATTTTGGTAAAACCTACCAACTCAGAAAACTCTATTGCAAGTTTTACTTTTTCCAATAATATGTACTATAAGGCATTGTCTTCCTCATCCATTCCTTTGTTGTCCTACAATGGAGCAACCAACACGACAGAACAATCTTGGAAAAGTTATACGGAAGATAGTCTTTCATCTTATACAATAGACCCTGTTTTTGCTGATTGGAACAACTTATACACTTCTGTGGTTTACCCTTGTATGAAAGGTATTACCATCAATAATATTACTCAAGACTATTATGGCAACCAACGTCCTACTTCTTACAATCCTTGTATAGGAGCAAGAGAATATTTGGCGCCTCAAAGTAATATTCATGTTTTGGCAACGGGAGTAACCTCAGGTAATTTTGATGGCAATAATTCTTATTCTTCTTGCAATTTTGCCAATGATAGTGTGTTTATTACTTTTGTCAATTTGAGTAATAATACGATACAGAGTAATGATGGTATATTTAAATACAAAGTAAATGACAATACTCCTGTCTCCTATACCTATTCTGGAACCATAGTACCAGATAGTACTTATACAATTGTTTTCCCAACCACATTCTATTTTTCAGCAATAAATACTGATGTATATTACACTTTAACTGCTTGGTCTGATGTTGTGGCTGATACCATAAACGACAATGATACGGCGGTGGCTTATATAAACTCATTTGTACAACTACCTGCTTTATCTCCTATGACGACAAATATCAATTATGGAGAAACTGCTACACTTTCTGTTACTTCACAAGATAGTATATATTGGTATTATTCCGCTACAGATGATGAACCGTTCTTAAAATCTCAAACTTTTACTACACAAACTCTTTACCACGATACTGCTTTCTATTTTTCTCGCAAATCCGAAATACCAGTGGTAAAAATAACTGCAGTGCAGTTTGTTTCTGCTACAGAAGGTCTTACCAACCCTATGCCAAGTTGGGCAACAGGCAATAATAATGTTTATGAAATATCTAATATTGGTAGCGGTGCTTTGGATATGACGGGATATAAATTTGCTTACGTGAGACAGCAAAGACATGGTACTCCTACAAACAATGTAACTTTGTCAAACTCTATGACTAAAACATATTCATTCCCTAATAATTTTATACTTCAGCCTAATACTTCGGTGTGGATAACAAATCAAACTGCACCTGCTGGCAATACTTCTACTGATGTTTTGTATATGGGGTCAGGTACAAGTGTTATGGACACCAATGGAGCAGGATTTGTTTTAAGAGATGCTTCAAATACAGTGATAGATGCAGTTTCTATTAATTATGCTAATTTTAATACAAGTACAGGAGTTACTTCAACTATATGGACAGGTTCGGTTGTAACTCCTACGGTAACAGCTCAAGTCAATGGTTCAACCCCAACTACTCATGTTGCTGGTATTGTAAGAACGGATGCAAATTATCAAACCTCCTCTGCATGGCAAAGTGCTAACGCAAGCAATCCTATGTCCATAGGTACTTATAATGACAATTTGACTTTGCATCGTGCCAATGATTGTTATGGCGCAAAGACAACTTACAAAGTTATAATCAATGACCCACCAGCAAATGAAATAGTTCTAACAGATATACAAATAGCAAATAACAATCAAACTGAAGCATGTGCTTTGACGGATGTTGCTTTTACCATAAGAATGTTGAATATGGGTGCTTCGGCTACAACAGATTCTATACCGTTGGTAGCAAGATTGTATGAAAACAATATTGTTATAGATTCTTTTATAGAATATTACACTCCATCCCTTGCTTCGGACACTGTATCATATACTTTAAACCAAAAATTCAACCTTGCTGCTACTGATAGCAATAGGCATTTTGTTGTTGAGATATTCTCCAATTTAGAGGCGGATACGGTGAATTACAATGATACTGTAAGGATAAATATCACATCTTTACAAACACCTTCTACTCCTACGGTAATATCTCCTATTAATATCAATTATGCACAAAGCACGACACTTTCAGCACAGAGTAATGACAATTTGATAGTATGGTATGACGATGCCAATTCTGACGAACCTATTGCCTATGGAGATTATACTACACCTCTGTTATACTCTTCAAAAACTTATTACGCATCGGCTATGCAGAGAACCGATGATTATGTAACTGTTGGAGCAGGTACATTGCAAACCGGTACTTCTGCTTCAACCACCGACCCAGGCCCTTTCAATGGAAGAAGAAACCACGTAAAAGAGCAGTATCTTTATAAAGCCTCTGATTTGTTGAATGCAGGCATGGAGGCTGGCAACATAAATAGTATTGCTTTCAATATCTCAAGCGCGACTGCTGTTAATTTACAAAACTATACTGTAAAAATAGGCACAACCTCAGTTGAAGCCCTTTCTACATGGCAAACAGGTTTGACAGATGTTTATAGCAATACAATATCTTTGACCACAGCCAATGTGGGCTGGTATGAGTTACCATTCATCACTCCGTATGTATGGGATGGAGAGTCCAATATAGTAGTGGAAATATGTTTTGAAACAAGTACAAATACTGCAGTAAGAACCTATTATTCCAATACTACTTCTTATAATTCTTCTATTGCTTATAGAGATAATACAAATGATGCTTGTTCTTGGACAGGAAATCCAACCTCTACTGTTAAAAAATTACCTAATACCAAATTTGGAGTAGATAACTTTGGCTGCGAGAGCGATAAAGTACCTGTGGAGGTTGTGATTGATAATGCTCCCGCTTGTGAGGTTGCTTTGGTAAGATTTGTTTCTCCTGCTAATAATACTCTTGAGTCAGGTGTGCAAACTCCTATAACTGTTTTGTTGCGAAATAATGGTACAGAAGCAGTCGATTCAGCAACTATATCTTTATATACAGATAGTACACAATCTACACCGATAGTGTTTAATTGGACTGGTAGTCTTAATAGTGGGGATTCTGTAGAAGTTAACGTATGTGATACTATTTTTACTCCGGGAGCAACAACCCTTATAGCCGTAGTAGATAAAGATTGTGACAGCATTCATTCCAATGACACCATAATATTGCCTATAAGTATTTGTGTGGGTAATTCTACTGGAACTACTACTTATACTATTGCTCATAATGACGGAGATTACGCTTCAATTTCTGATGCTTTAAAAGCTTTGAGTATTTCCGGTGTGTGTGGTCCTATAATATTTAACATAGATGCTACCTCGCCTTATAATGAAAGTTTTATAATACCTTTCATCAATGGCATATCTGCAGATAGTTATGTGATTTTCCAGGGAGCAGATAGTTTGAATAAACCAATAATATATACGGACACGCTATCCACTCAAAATTTTGCTCTCAACCAAGCAGAATACATTACATTCAAAAATTTGGTATTTACTACAAAAACAGCAACCTCTCTTATGAAAATAGAGAATGCTAACAATATTAAATTTGAAGGAGTGGAGTTTTATTCTAAAAATGATGCAAATTCTCTCGTAACTCTAACGGGCGAAAATTCTAATATAAATTTTGTAAACAACATTTTTGCCGATGCTACAACTCTGATTACCTCTGATTTGACCACAGAGGCACTTAACTCTAATATAAACATTACCTCCTCTTTGTTTAGTGGATTTACAACGGCAGTAGCGTTAAACTCTATAGACAACCTAAATATTGATCACAATACTTTCCGTTCTTATGCTTCCACTGTTATAGGTAAGGCTATTTCTTTGAGAAAGATAGGAGGAACAGATTCTCGTATAGAGGCAAATGATATATACTTTAAAAATGCTACAAGACTAAAGACAGGTATAGAAATCAAAGACTCTTACTTCACAGGTGATAGTCCTCTTATGGTGTTTAACAATGCTATTTCTGTTGTTGGTAATGGTAGTGGTAGTCTTAATTCTTTAGGTATAGATGTAGACTCAAGTTCCAATGTAAGTTTCTATTTCAATACTGTAAATATGGCTTCAAGTACTAATAGTCCTTCTTCCAATGCAATGAAAGTTGGTAAGGGTTCAAGTAGTGTTGTTGTTAGAAATAATAATTTGGACAATGCTGCCAAAGGTTATGCTTTCTATGTTGAGAGAGCAACTAATGTTTCCATATCCAACAATAACAACTATGCAGTAAATGGAAGCAGATTTGCTTATTGGGCAACAAATATTGCTAATCTTACCGCTTTGCAAACTGCTAATGGTATGGACGGTAGTTCATTTGCAGAGGAAAATCCATTTACCAATGATTCTATTCTTTCATTACTATACCCTACATCTATAGCCAATGGAGGTATAACTATAGAGGGCATAAGTACAGATATAGAGGGTAATACTCGTCCTATTTTGCCTGGTCCAACTATTGGAGCTTACGAATTGGTACGTAATGACCACGATGCTGGTGTTATTTCTATATCTTCTCCTATTTCTACTGTAGACTATATAGAAGGCGACCAAATACCTGTAACGGTAACAATAAAGAATTTTGGTAATTATTCTCTTACCGAAATGCAATTGGTTGCACGTCTTAAATATGATGAATTTGACGCAAATGTTATTCAAACATTGACCGAAACTTATAATGGTATGTTAACTTCTATGCAAGAGGCTACTTATACATTCAACGGTACTTTAAACGCTGTACTTAATACTCCTATTTCTAAACCTCTTTATTTGGAAGTTTATTCTGTGGTAGATGGAGATGAATATTCTCTTAATGATACTTCTAAAACAGAAGTTAATGTTATACCGGCTTATAATTTACAAATGGTTAGGACAGATGCTATAACAGAAAGATGTAAGTTATTGAATCAACAAGTTTCTGTTCAAATAAAAAATGTTGGAGAAAGAGCAATAAAATCTACAGATAATGTATTTATTACATACGAAGTAGAGGGAAAACCAGATATGACTGTAACTGAGCAATTGATTCTACCTTACACTTATGGTGGTATAAATTACGATTCTATACAAAAGAATGTTCAGATAGGTTATACTTTCAATCAAACTGTTAATCTTTATCCTTTGGGTAATAATGATACAACTTGGAGAATTAGAGCATACGTTTCTCTTAACGAAGACCATGTGCAAACTAATGATACTTCGGCTTATATAACTGTTAATTCTCGTCGTTCGCCTAATCCTCCTATTGCTTTGAATGATACTATATTCTATGGCACTATAGGTCATCCTTCTGCTACGCAAGACGGTCATTTGGCTATCAAATGGTTTAGAGACTCTACTCATACAGAACCTTTCTATACGGCAAGTTATAACAATACTCAATCTCGTTACACACCATATACGACGACGGACAGAGTGTTTGCCGATTCTATTTATTATGTAAGAGTAAATCTTTCAGGTTCTTATCCTTGTGAAAGTTTCTATACAGAGGTAAAGGTTGTCGTTAGGGATAGACAACCTGTGGATATGGCGGCTTTGGATGTTGTAGCACCATTGCATACGATTTCTACAACATTTAATCAATCGGGAGCACAATTATCTCATACCAATACGGAAACAGCAACTCAAAACGCAAGTGTATATATGGAAGAAGATACGGTTAAATTTAGAATTGTAAATTATGGTACACAGCCAACTTCTAACTTCAATGTAACTTATTCTATAGCTACTTCTGCGACTGCTACTCCACTTTTGGTTACAGAAACTTGTACTCAAACCATTCAGCCAGACCAAGTATTTACATACGCATTCAATACTCTTGCTGACCTTTCAGATGCAAGCAAAACTTATAGAATACGTGCTTGGGTAGATATACCTAACGATGCAACTCATTTGAATGATACTTCTGATTATCGTTTGGTAAAACCTTTAAATGGCAATACTATTTACCCTACACCAAACGTAACAGATGGCTCTTCTTTGGATATTGTACGTGTTCAATTGTCAAATATAGATAACACTACTGTTACTGATGACGATACTTATTCTAATTTTACTCAAACTGTTGAACCCGCTGTGTTGTTTAAGGGAGAAACAGATACTCTTATAGTAGAGCATCAAAATGCTGCTTCTATGGACTTTGGTCTATATCATTCTGGTTGGTTAAAAGTTTGGATAGATTGGAATAGAAATGGTACTTTTGAGGGAGAAGATAATGGAGTATTCTTTAACAACCACTATTCTAATTGGGAATGTGTTTATTCCGATACGGTGTATAGAGAGTCTACTACCAATGTTATACCTATCAAGGTACCTGAAGATGCACTGACAGGCAAAACTCGTATGCGTATTATTTTATCACAAGAAGACAGTAAACATGATTTTCTTGCAAGTAATAATAATATGAAAATAGACAAGGGAGAAATAGAAGATTATCTTCTAAATATTCTTCCTATGGAAGAAAACAATGCTCAGTTAGCAAGATTTGTTTCACCTTCTTCTACCTTCCAAACAGATGCACAACAAAATATAAAAGTCCGTCTAAAGAACGTGGGTAGAAATACCATGACTTCTGCTGATATACATTGGTTTGTTAATGGACAAGAACAACAAGTTGTTAATTGGACGGGTAATTTACAAACTTCAGCTACAGAGGATGTTATGTTAGGAACTGTAAATATTGATTATGGTGCTACTAATTTGTTGGCTTATGTTGTTTTGGGCGGAGATAATTTCCATGCAAACGATACAGCAACAACTACTATATTTAGGTTTAGAACATACCAGATAACATACGAGGAGAATTTTGATGACCAAGTAGTTATCAATGATGATTTCTTCCCATACGAAATCAATCCAAATCAACCAGAGAATTGTTGGCAATTTGGTATACCAGACGCAGATAGTAACTCAATAATAACTGAGGCTTATTCGCTTCCTTATTGTTGGAAAACAAATCTTAGTGGTAAATATCCAAAAAATAATATGAGCATACTTTACTCTCCTGTTTTTGACATAGAACTTATTAAGCCAGATACTCTATCCTTTATGCTTTATAGAGCTATGGGTACAGGTGCAAGTATGACGGTGGAGTATTTAGACTATCAAGGTCAGTGGCAGATTATAAGTGGTGATACCGTAGATGGAGAGCCTTATGGTTATAATTGGTATGGAGATATAAATGGCTTCAAAGGTAATTCTAACGCTTGGCAACGTGTTTCCTATTCATTAGAGCATTTGCTTACTAATATGGGTGTTACTGCTCAGTTTAGATTCAAATTTGTTTCTGGTGCAGCCACTCCTTCAGAGGGAGTTGCTATCGACGATTTTCGTCTTGTTAGGGGATTAAGAGACCAAGACGCTGGAGTAACTTATATAGAACTTGCACCTTCATTATTGCCAAATTATGGACAAGAGTTTTATCCTCGAGTAACGGTACATAACTATGGTAGGGGAATGATTTCTTCTTATAAAGTTTGTTATATGGCTGAGGATATGCATATACCGACTTGTGAGGATGTAAATTATGGTGAAAACGGAATACCTTCGGGTAGAGATACAGTTTATACTTTCCAAAGTGGTCATTATTTGGATGTAAGTATGCCTGACCCATTCAGTATTACGGCTTTCACTCGATTAAATCCTGTAGACCTATATGCAGAAAATGACACAGCGAGGGCAAATATAGTTATAGGACCTTTGGAGAAAGATGCTGCTGTTATTGCCATAGAGCAACCTGTGGAGCAGATAGTTGCTAATGATGACGTAGAAATAGCAATACGTGTCCGTAACTATGGTTTGACACCTATTACAGAGCTTCCTGTTTCATATGTTATTACAGGTGCTTCTCAAGTAGATGAGGTTATAACCTTTAACCCACCTTTGTATAATGGCGATGAGTATATCTATCGTTTCAATCAGCGTTATCATTCTTCTTATGGCTCAGTTAATTTGCAAGTTTGGAGCAGTTTGGACGGAGATTATTATCACGACAACGATACCTTATTTAAGCGTTTGCAAGGTAGTTCCTACACACAAGACATAGAGGCTAGGTATGTTACTATAGATGATAGAAATACATCGGAAATAGGCGTACAACTTGCATTCCTTAATCGTTCTTCCATAGGTTTGAATAATATTACCGTAGGCTATTATTACAATGGTGATAAGAATACGGCAGTAGAGGAAACATATAGGTTGGGCAATACTCTTCCTGCGGGAGAATATGGTTATCACTATTTTACGCAAAAACTTCCAAGAAATACTTATCAAAGTATATGTGCTTATGTTTCTGTACCTAATGAAACAAATCTTTCTAACGATACCACCTGTACACTTATGATAGGTTATGCAGACGGGGCAGCAGATACAATCTTTATAGAAGAAACATCGGCTGAGGATTGTCTTGTTCAACTTGTGGGACACAACAACGGAACGCTTGGAGGTGATAATTTGGTTACGGCAAATTTGGTTGTTAATGGGGATTGGTCTAATATTATCACTCAAACATTCCGTTGGGCATACGATGAGCCGAACCCTGAATTAAAAGAGTATATGACTTTCTCTTATAGAATACCAAAATCAGATAATGGAGAATACGATGTTGTTGCATGGATAGATTATCCGGGAGATTTCCATCCTTGGAACGATACAACAAGAATCTATGAGGTTAAAACATACGTAGGATTGGAAGATGTTCCAACACAAGCTTCAAGTTTTGTTTTGGAACAAAATATTCCTAACCCATACGATATAACAACCTCCATAGGCTTTACTCTTCCAACAGCAGGCAAAGTAAAACTATACGTAAGTAATACTTTGGGACAAGTGCTTTATACACATGAGGCTCAATATTCTGCAGGACATCATACAATAGACTTTGATGCTGAAAAATTATCTGAAGGCGTTTATTACTACACTATGGAATACAAGGGTGAAAAACAAGTCAAAAAGATGATAGTAACTAGATAACAAAAAAGATTTCATTATTCCTTAAAGAGAGTAGGTTTTACAGAAAACTTACTCTCTTTTTTCTAAATAAAACATTAAATAACGCTAACTATATGTAAGAGGTTAATGAAAAAAGTAGGTACTGTCCCAAAAAAGTAACGGCTTTACCATTATAAGACATCCTAGGGGAGCAACCTATGCTAACTCATAATAACCTATGCTAACCTATAAAAAACACCCCTCAAAAAAAAATTCGGAAAATCGCGTAAATACCTATTTAAAAGCAAAAAATAAGGGTACTACTACTGATTATCAATGATTTAACCTTTTTCGAGTGGTGAAAATTGGGCATTTTTCTTGATTTTCAGCGATTTCGAGAGGTTTTTTGAAGAAAAATTTTTTCAAATCGGGATTTTACAAAAATGAATCTTCGTTTTATTTCGACGAATCTTCGTTTCGAGAAATCGAAACGAAGATTCGTTATCATTGATTATCAAGTAGTTACAAGTGTAAAAAACGGGAATTTTGTGGTAGGTATCTTTTTCTCTTACAAAGTTACGAACATTTTTTGACCTGACCAAACGCGTGCACACTTTTTATTTGTAACTTATTGATTCTCAGTAAACCGATTTTCTCATTTTTTTGTAAGTTTTGATAGGTTTGAATAGGCTATTATAGGTTAGCATAAATTAAGATAAGGGCAAAGCCGTTACTTTTCTATTCTTTCTTACACCGAGTTAGCGTTAAATAAATTAACTTTATGGAAGTATGCAATAAAAAACATACTTCCATTTAAAAATATTTAGCCATGAAAAAGATGTTAGGACAATTTTTATTATAATTTTTTTATTTGCAATATCCTCTTGTACACGAGTTTAGAACACAGAACTACAATTGAATAAAGAATTAGTAATTAATACAGGTTACTATGTTAACCCTTAGCATAGAGGAAGTTTTTACGACAAGGATAGTATAAAAATGGAGTGTGTTCTAAAAATCACACTCCACATAAAATAGCACTAATTCTTGTCTTCATTACAAGTTATAAAAATAAAACCACTCGGCTCTCCACCTTTACTAAGACATTCCTTATATTTTTCTGTCATATTAAGGTTAAAAAAATATTGTGATATACAAAACAAGAGTAGTACTATTAAGATATTAATACTTATAAGTAATTGTATCTTCAACCATAAACGCTTTCTTGTTGTCATAATAATTCCTCCTTATTCTTTTAGATTCACATTCATAGCACACTGCACCGCAAGGAAATACTTTTTTTACACAAAATCTTTTAGCTTTACATTTGTTTATCATTTTTTTTATTTGTTAATTATTTCTATTCATTTTTTTATAGACCTTACTTCTATGTTTTCATTGAATGGCAAAAGATTAAGTTTTTTTGTCGTAGCCTAGCCTATGCAGGTAGGAAAAAGAAGCTTGCATAAAGTGGTTAAAAGCCTATAAATAAGCAATCTCATCTATCTACACAGGCAGATAACAGATGGTTATTCTTGCCCAATAACCATATATACTTGGAGGTATAACCATTAAATCTATTAAATAATGTAAGTTGTTGTTTCATAAAAAAATAATTTACTCTCTAATTTTTACTTTTTGCAAGGATATATAAAAAACATAAACTCACCAAATAAAAAGAACTTTTTTTAATAAAAAATTTTCATAAACCCCAGCCTTTCGTACTTACTAATGGAATTTTTTATGTTTAGTTATGAAAAATATATTCCACTGAAACTTCATTTTTTATTAAAAAACTTATATCTTTGCAAATAAAAAATGGAAGAGTTAGACAATATTCAAGAAACGATAAAACTTACACCAAGTTTAAAATCCGAAATCCTTTCTTCTTTGAAGTATGGAAAAATTATAGCCATTGTAGGATTTATTTCTGCTTTTTGTATGGTGGTGATGGCTATAAGTACATTGATAGCAAGCAGTACTACTCTATCTGAATTTGAGGATATGCTATTAGCTAATAGCATAAGCAGAGGTGTCAGTGTGTTTTCTGCTATTTTTATGTTTGTGTTATCTGCAGTGATTTGCTGGCTTTGTAGTTTGATATTTATTGGTTGCAAAAAATTAAATTCTGCTATTGCAACTAATACACAAGAATATTATATTGAAGGAATGCACAAGATTAGAATATTTGTGCAAGTTTCTACAATATTTTCTATTATAGGAGTATTTTTTTCGTTTAACTCTACAATGATTACCTTTGTAACAA
The DNA here is from genome assembly GCA_964626385.1 of uncultured Bacteroidaceae bacterium. Classification (GTDB taxonomy): domain Bacteria; phylum Bacteroidota; class Bacteroidia; order Bacteroidales; family P3; genus Scybalousia_A. The sequence goes on along the minus strand of CAZVEO010000002.1, from coordinate 5,267 downwards.
TTTTATAAACAAATAAATAAAACAAAATATGGAACTAAGAAATCTTTTGCTTATAAGCAATTCTACCAATGCTGGCGAGAAGTATTTGGATTGGTGCAAGGAGATGATTGCTCTCTTTTGTAGGGAAAATAATATAAAGAGGGTTCTGTTTGTACCATACGCAGGTTTTGCTCAAGGTTATGATAATTATGAGAAGAAAGTTGCTGAGGTCTACAAAACTTTTGGTGTGGAGATATATTCAATACATCATTCCAATGAACCGATAAAAGAGGTAATGCAAGCCGAGTGTGTTGCTGTTGGTGGCGGTAATACTTTTTATCTTGTCAAACAAATGCAAGAACAAGGTATAATGAAAGTCATAAGAGAAAGAGCGTTAAATGGTATGCCTTACATGGGGTGGTCCGCGGGAAGCAATGTTGCAGGTCTTTCTTTAAAAACTACTAATGATATGCCTATTGTAGAGCCGGAAAGTTTTGAAACTATGGGTTTGGTACCTTTTCAAATAAACCCTCATTATACCGATTTTGTAGACCCTAAGCATGGTGGAGAAACAAGGGATGACCGTATTAATGAATTTATTGCAGCAAACCCTACCACACATGTTGCCGCTATAAGAGAGGCTACTGCCTTACGTTTAAATAAAGGCAAATTATCCCTTGTTGGTAGGGATAACAAAATGAAAGTTTTCTACTATGGCAAACAGACCCAAGAATATTCTTTAAAAGACGATATTAACTTTTTGATGTAAATCACAATAGTAAGTGGGTTGTTATAAGTTAAAAAAATAAAGCGTTAAAATATATATTAACTTATAACAACCCGTTGTTTTTTTTATCTTACATTTTACAAGACTTCTATTATCTTGCTTACTAAGGGGTTTCTTACAATATCTTTATTGGTAAGTTTTACTATTGATATTTCCTTAATTTCTTTAATTTTTTCTATTGTTGGAATAAGCCCAGAGGGTTGTTTGTTGGGTAGGTCAGTTTGTGTTGGGTCACCTGTAACAATAAATTTAGAATAATTACCCATACGAGTAAGAAACATTTTTATTTGTCCCATGGTCGCATTTTGTGCTTCGTCCAAAATAGCAAAAGCGTTTTCAAGCGTTCTACCTCTCATATAAGCCAAAGGTGCTATTTCTATAATATGATGTTCTATATAGTCGTTGAGTTTCCCCTCTCCAAGCATATCTCTAAGGGCATCGTATAAGGGTTGCAAATAGGGGTCAAGTTTTTCCTTCATGTCGCCGGGTAAAAAGCCTAAATTCTCTCCAGCCTCTACAGCGGGACGAGTAAGAATTATTTTTTTTACTCTTTTTTCTCTAAGGAATTTTACCGCTAAAGCAACAGCTGTATAAGTTTTGCCACTACCGGCAGGACCTATAGCAAAAAGCATATCGTTTTTTTCTATTTCCGATACCATTTTCTGTTGATTAAGACTGCGAGTTTTTATTGCTAATCCTTTGTTGCCATACAATAATATATTGCTCTCTTTGTCTTGTAAGTTCTCATCTTTGTAAGCAAGCATAATGAGTTTTTCGTCCAAAATATGTTCTTTGCGGTATATTTTATTCAATCTTTCAAAAAAAACAGCAAAACTTTCGACCTCTCTTTCTGTGCCTCTAATAGTTAAGTTTTCTGCTCTTAGAGTTATGGTTAGCATAGGGTAGAGTAGGGTAATAAATTTTAAATTTTTTTCCCCTATTCCAAAAAATTCTGTTTGATTGATATGTTTGATATTAAAAGTTTTTTCTTCCACTTTTTTTCTATTTAGACAATATTTTAAATTCTGTTCTTCTATTGAGATTGCGTCCCTCCTCTGTGTTGTTGTCGGCTATTGGTTGAGTTTTTCCATAGCCTTTGGCAACAATACGCTCGGAGTTTATACCATTGTTTTCCAACCATTGTTTGACACTTACAGCCCTATTGTTTGAAAGAGTAAGATTGTAGTTCTCTTTACCTACGTTATCGGTATGTCCAGAGATTTCAATTTTTATTTTAGGGTTTTTCTGCATAAGTTCAAGTATTGTTTGCAATTCGGCATTGCTTTCCTCTTTGAGTTCAAAGGAATCGGTCGCAAAAAATATATTTTTCAAAACAATGCTTTCTCCTTCCTTTATGGAATGAAGAGTTATATTTTCTTGTTTGGTAAAAAGAGTATCGTTGTAGTTACGAAGAGAAAAATTTTCCGAAAAAAACAAATAACCTTCGCAAGTAACACTTAAAGCATAATCCTCCTCTATGGGAAGTGCAAGTAAATAATTATCCGTTATTTTATCCGATAGGGTAGAGGCCACAATACGATTGGTATTTAAATTTTTTATTTCCAAAAGAGCTTGGTTACCTTTTTTTAAATCATTGTATATAATTTTTCCTTTGAGTGTTATTACTCTTGTTGGTTGAGCCTCAGAGTATAACTCAAAGGCATAAATATCCATATTACCAAAGTTTTCTTGTAAAGAATTGGAGGCAAAAAAGCCTAAATTTCCTTTGCTATTAGCGAAAAAACAAGTCTCATCTGCGTCTGTGTTTATAGGGTAGCCTAAATTGACAGGGTCGGAAAATTTGCCGTTTTCTATTTTTGAATAAAAAATATCTTGTCCACCCATTCCCGTGTGTCCGTCAGAGGAAAAATACAGCGTTGTATTAGAAGGGTGAATAAAAGGAGTCATTTCCATTCCGGAGGTATTTATTTTTGCTCCGAGGTTTTTTGCTTTAGTCCATGTGCCGTCTTTCTTTAAGTAGGAATAATAAATATCCCCCTGTCCAAAACCTCCTTCTCTATTGGAAACAAAAAAAAGTGTTCTACCATCAGAGGCTATTGAAGGCTGAGAATCCCAAGCAGAAGAATTTACATTTGCTCCGAGGTTTCTTGGTTCTGACCAAAAATTGCCATTGCGTTCGGAAACATAAATATCACAAGAGCCATAACCATCTTTAGCATTGCATTTGGCAAAATAAAGAAATCTTCCATCGGGACTAATGCTTGCCGCTCCTTCATTATCCTCACTGTTTAAAGGAGAAGGTAGTTTTTGTTTTTTTGATACAGAAAAAATATTATTGCTAAAATATTCAAACTCTGCAAAATAAAAATCTTCCTTATTGTCTTTCCTTTCAGTGAAATACAGTTGATTATCCATTGTCAGAGTAGGCAAGTATTGATAGAGAGAATCATTAATGTTTTTTCCAAGATTAAAGGGAGCAAAGGCTACAGGATTTTCCATAGCATTGAGTATAAAATCTATATTTTTTATTTCTTTTTCACACTCTTCTTTTCTTAGTCTATATTTTGGTCTTGTTTGATTTTTAGCATAATAAGACAAATATTCTTTTGCTCTATGGTATTCTTTCATTTGTTTTTTCATTAGCCCGAGCCTATAATAAGAATTCAAATCATAATCGGGAGCAAGTTCTATACTTTTTTCATAGTAATAGCAAGACAAAGTATAGTCCTCTTTGCTATAGTATATTTGTCCCAATGCAACAAAACAAGGAGCATAATCGGGGTGTTGTTTTGTGATATCCAAAAGAGTGGATATACATTTGTCTTCTTTGTCTTGATTGAGAAAGGTAAGAGCCTTGTTCATAAGTTCGTCTGCTTTGTCGTTTTGTTGAGCAAAGACAAAGGATAAAACAAACAACAAACTTATATATATAACAATTCTTTTTTGCATAGGTGCTAAAATTTTACATAATGCAAAAATAATTAAAATTCCTTTAAATCAAAAAAAAATGGTACTTTTGCAAGCATAAAAATCAAAACTTTAATATTTTTGCAAAGATGAATAAAGTATTTTCCTTAATTGCTTTGATAAGCATTAGTTTAGTTGCGTTTTGTCAACAAAAAGTAGAGAATTGCCCTTTTGAAGGAGGCAGAGAAAATTGTACAGGTTTTTGTGGAAGATTTACTGACGAAAACAAAGATGGTTATTGTGATTATTCCAAACTAACTGCAGCAACTCAAGATTTGGAAAAAGACAAAGCAAAGGACGAAAAAGCACGTCAAGAAAAACGCAAAAACAAACAAGAAAAAAAATGTTGCAAAGCCTTAGAGGGTAAGTGTAAAGAGAATAATGGCAGTTGCGTGAAAGAAGGAGGTTGCTCAACCGCTACTTGTACTAATTACAACGCAGAAAAGAAAGCAACTTGTGGACACGATAAATCAAAAACTTGTAGCAAGGCAAACAAAGATGCAAAATCTTGTTGTAAAGAAAATAAGAATAATGAAAAATCTTCCGCTTCTTGCTCCAAAGAAAATGGTAAAACTTGTGCTGATACCAACAAGGAACAAACAAAATCTTGTTGTAAGGAGAATAAAGATACTAAAAAAACGGAAAAAACTTGCTCTGGTGAGCATAAAGATTGTCGAAATCATACAAAATAATTTTTCTTTTGTAAAATGAAAAGGTTTTTATTCCTATTTGTTTGTTTATCTGCTCTTTGCCTTACATACGCTCAGCAGGATACTTCTCAATGTCCTTTTGGTGGTAGAGAAGATTGTACGGGGTATTGTGGTTTATTTACTGATAATGATGGAGATGGCTTTTGTGATTATTCTCTTTTAACCAATCAAAACGAAGAAAATGAGAAAAAAGAAGCAACCACAGTAGATAAAAAGGAAGTACCAAAAACAACTTCTGAGTCAAATTCTATAAAAGCAACAGAAAAAAAAGATACTGAACAACCAAAAAAGGAGGTTTCACAAGAAGAAACGGAACAGTCTTTGATAGAGGAGCAAACTATAACTACTACTCAAACAATCACAGTAACAAAAACCAACGTCAGAGCTCTTAGTCCGTATCATTTTTGGTTGCTTTTGATTATTACTTTGATACTTTATATTTTGTCAACTATTTTGGTAAAATCAAAATTTATCAAAAAGGCAACTCATCGCAAGATTTGGAATTTTATTTTACTTGTTACCTGTTTGGTTTCTTGTCTTTTGGGTGTTTATATAGTATTGGCAAAAATGTATGGTTGGACTATGAATTATATGACTTTGCTAAAACTTCATGTAGATTTTGGTATAGTAATGACCATAGTAGCAATTATACATATCTTGTGGCATATCAGATACTTTAAGAATATGTTAAAGGTATAACCTGTACCAATAGGGTTTTCTATAAGGGCACAGGCATAGCCTGTTTTATAAGGGCATAGCCATGATAAAAGCAAGGGACACTTTTCTTTTAAAGTGTCCCTTTTCTTTTTTATAGGTTGTGATGAGTTAGCATAGACGCAAAGCGAAGCCTTAGGCTTCTTTTA
>CAZVEO010000001.1:4657-48452 GCA_964626385.1 uncultured Bacteroidaceae bacterium | reverse complement strand
TAGCGTTTAATAATTTCTCTATAAACGCACTTTTAACCAAGTTGGCAGGCTTCCCCAAAGCCCGCCAACTTTTTTTGTAGCCACAGCATGCAGGCTTAACCTGTTTTATATGGCAAAGCCGTTAAAAGAAACACATAGGCTTAAGCGTCTTATAAAACACCTTGTGGGTGCTTTGCCCTTATCATAATTCATTACAACTTATGCTAACTCATAATAACCTACCAAAATCCATAAAAAAGAAAAGGGCCACCTTTCTTAGAAAAGTGTCCCTTGATTTTATATAACGGCTATGCCCTTATAAAACAGGCTATGCCTGTGCCCTTATAAAACACCCTGTGGGTGCAGCCTGAGGCTGTTCAAAAAGGGCAAAGCCGTTAACTATACTATTATAACGGCTATGCCCTTATAAGACACCCTATGGGTGCTATTTTTTAATAAGTTTTTCGGTTCTTATTGTGTTAGTGGTTTGTATTCTTATATAATAAACTCCGCTCGCAAGTCTTTCGCTCTCTATCTCAAAAGTCTCTGTGCCTTGTGGCAAAACTTTTGTCTGTATCACTCTTCCTTGTTGGTCGGTGATTATTATTGTCGCTTGCTCATTTAAGCCTTTAACTCTTAATGTAGCATTGTTATCAGTTGGGTTCGGATATAAACTAATAGTCAATTCTTCCTCAACTTCTGCAATACCTGAATTATGTACAAGAGTAAGGTTATAAACTTGGTCGCAACCATTCTCATCTTGCAAGGTTACGCTATAAGTACCAAAGTCATTATATGTTTGTCCGTGATACTCATAAGGTAACTCACTTTGAGAAATTGTAACCTCATCGTTTATTGGAGCATTTTGTGGCAAAATGGTAAGATTAATTGTGTAGTTGGTATCACAATCTCCGTTTTGTCCTGCAACGGTCGTTTGGTATGTACCAGTAGCGTTATAGGTCTGTCCGTTAAATGTGAATGTCTCACCATTACACAAAGTCTCAGTAATACTTGCTGTATTTTGAGGCAAGATAGTTAGGTTAATTGTGTAGTTGGTGTCACAATCTCCGTTTTGTCCTGCAACGGTCGTTTGGTATGTACCAGTAGCGTTATAGGTCTGTCCGTTAAACGTGAATGTTTCTCCATAACACAAAGTCTCAGTAATACTTGCTGTAACAGGTGTGCAAGGTTCTTCGCCTGCTTCTAATGTAGTAAATACTACTTCTGCTCCATAAACAGTACCATTGGCTGTGGTGGCAAAGGCTCTGTATGTGTATGAAGTATTTGCCGTCAAGTTAGTAAGATTATAGGTAAAAGTATTGCCTGCATCAGAGGAAAGTAGTTGAGCGTATGTGCCTCCGTTGGTTGCTTTCCACTCAAAACCTTTGGCAGTAATTGTTTGGTTGCCTGCATCGGTTATTGTTCCGTTAAGAGTAACTGAAGTCTGTGCAATATTCGTAGCAACATTTGTCGCAACCGTAGGCTCAACAGGAGTAACAACACTACCATCATCATCGCTAACAACTACATTATCCAAATATACTCCATAACCATTATGACCAACAGCAAGAAAAGCTATTTGATAAGTTTCGCTTGCATCTGGAAGCATTATACTATCAAATTGTGAAGCAGTGTAAGAGGTATTGTTTCCACTATAACTTGAACCATGTGAAGTCAAAAGCACCCATTCATTTCCAACATTTGTTCTATAATAAACATACAAGGAATCCAAATTGTTACCACTACTACATACTTCCCAATTATAAGAAAGTTTAGGCTGAGATAATGAAGTAATATCAAAAATAGGAGAAATCAAACGGGATTTTGCACCAGTGGTATAACTTCTATAGGCAACTTTACCCACAGAGGAAGTTTTTATTGTCCAAGAAGTAGAACCAGAAATATTTTCATTTGTCCAGCATCCCAAATCTGTTTCTGACAATTGTTCAAAATCCTCTGTATAAGGAAATTCTGAAACCTCCAAACATAGAGTACGGAATGAGGAAACAAATGAATTTACTTCCGAATTATCATCGCATATAGCCTTTACATAGATATCATATTTAGTAGCAGGGGTAAGACCAAAAAGATTTGATGTCCAAATACTATCTTGTGTTGTAGCAGTAAAATCCGAAGTGTTTTCGTAAATAGAATCAGACGCTTCCTTATAATAAATTTCAAAATTATCTGCTGAAGACTTCCAAGTAAGAGTAACTTCTTCAGTAGAAGGTGTTACTGTTAGTATTGCAGGACGAGTACAAGCAGGAGCAATTTCCAAAGTTACATCATCCAAATACGCAGTCGCAGAAGTACTACTACCATAATACCTAATGGCTATATATCCACCAGTTCCCGCATAAGAGGTTAAAGGTACTTCATAATAAAAATGAGTAGTCGTTAATGTTAAGTTGGATATAAGTGTAAAAGTATTGGTATCTGTAGGATTTGTCATAATTCCTACTTGTATGGTATTACCTGCGGTGGTACCTCTTTTGCCATAGAAGGAAAGTTGTAAAGTGTTCAATGGTAATTGATTTGTATCTATTTGAGGAAGCACCGCATATTGTTTCCTTCCATAAAAATACAAAGTCTTCGTTCCACTAGTAGCATAAGAAGAGGAAGTGTAGGAGTATGGGTATTGTGTAGATGATGAGCCTGTTCTTGTCCACCCAAGTGGCAAAGGATAAGTTTCTATAGTATTACCGCAGGCTTCAAAATCCCAAGTTTGAGGAACAGTACTTATTGCCACACAAGAGGTAGAAAATGAGAACATATTTGACTCAAACTCTGTATTATCACTACAAGTTGTCTTAATATATAAATCATAGTTTGTTGCAGGGTTAAGGTCAGTTATAGTAGTTGTCCAAGTGCTGTCTAATACACCTGCAGAGAAGTTAGTTATCATTGTATAAGTCTCATCCTCACACTTTTTGTAATAGATTTCAAAATTATTGCTTGTAGATTTCCAAGTAATCGTTGCTTGCTGCTCGGTGGTTGTTGCAGTTATATTTGTCGGACGAGTACATGTAGGAATAATACTTAAGTGCAAATCATCCAAATAAATAGTTGCAGAAGTATTACTACCATATGACCTTATAGCAATGTATTCTCCTATTCCTGTGTATGAGGCAAGAGGAATATCATATGTGATTTGAGTATTATTGTTTATTTGTATGGAAGAAATAAGTGTAAATGTATTAGTATCCATAGGGTCAGTCATAACGCCAACTTGCAAAGCATTAAAGGTTGTTGAAGTTGTTTTTGCATAGAAGGAAAGTTGTAGTGTGTTTATTGGTAATATATTGGTATCTATCTGTGGAAGCACCGCATATTTATTTTTTCCATAAAAATACAAAACTCCACTACCACTAACAGCATTGGCTGCAGTAGTATAAGAGTAAGGATAGGTTGTAGGAGTTAGTCCTGTTCTTGTCCAGCAAAGAGGTAATGAATATGATATGGTTTTGTTGTTTCCATATGTTTCAAAGTCCCAATCTTGAGGTACCGTGGTTATCACAGCACAAGAAGAGGCAAAGGTTAAGACATTGGAGAAATCCTCATAATTGTCTTCACAAATAACTTTTACATATATATCATAATTAGTAGAAGATTGTAAGTTGTTAAGAGTTATTTGCCAATTATTATCCTCTGTAGAAGAGGTAAAATCGGTTGTCATTGTATAAACAGAATCATAACTTTGTTTATAATAAACCTCAAAGTTGTTTCCTGTTGATATCCAAGTAATAGTTGCTTGATTTTCCAAAACATTTGTAGCCATTAATTCATTTGGACGAGAACAAGAAGGAATAGCCTCCAAGGTCATAAGGTCTACGTATGCAGAGGCAGAAAAAGCAGATATTTCTTCTAAAACAATGTATTGACCATAACCCGAGAATGAAGAGAATGGTATTTCATATCGAAGCCAATCTGTAGTCAAATCAATAGAAGAAACAAGGGTTATATTATTAGTATCTATAGGGCTACTCATAATTCCCACTTGAATTTTTGTATTATAAACATCAGAGCTCTTCTTTGCATAGAAAGAAAGTTGCAATGTGTTTAATGATAATGCATTAGTATCTATTTGTGGAAGCACAGCATATCTTCCGTCTGTACCTGAGAAATACAAAACACGAGAACCAGAATAAGCTGAAGAATAACTAAATGAATAAGGATAGGTAGTAGAGTTACCTATTCTTGTCCAGCAAAGAGGCATAGGATATGTTTCTAAACTATTATCGGCTGTTTCAAAATCCCATGTTTTAGGAACTGTACTAATAGCCATGCAGGAAGTCATAAAGACAACGGTCTCCGAACTTATATTCTCTTCACTACAAAGAGCCTCAATGTATAGGTTATAATTAGTTGCAGAAGTAAGGTCGGAAATAGTAGCAGTCCAACTGCCACTTTGCTCTAAGGCAGTAAAACTTGTTGTTGTCTGATAATCTGAAGCACCATTTTCTTTATAGTAAATAATAAAATCATTACCTGTTGATGTCCATGTAACATCTACACTGTTGGAAGATACTGTTACATCCAAATTCATTGGCTCAGAACAAGAAGGAATAACGTCCAAAGTCATATCGTCAACATAAATAGAGGCACTACTACTACCGTATGACCTTAAAGCAATATACTCACCCGTTCCTTGATATAGAGCAAAACTTACCTGATAAAGTTTATATAAAGTAGTTATGTTAAATGTATCTACAATTACAAATGTGTTTGTATCTGTAGGGTCTGTCATAACACCTACTTGAATATTGTTAGCATAAGAATTGCGTGATGCATAGAATGAAAGTTGTAGAGTATTTATTGGCAATACTGTTGTATCTATAGGTTGAAGTATAGCATATTTACTATTTCCACTAAAATACAAAGAATAAGAGCCTTGATGTGCATAGGTTGAAGAAGAATAAACCCTAGGGTAAGTTGTACCTATTCTTTTCCAACATCCAGGTAAAGGATTAGATGTAGTTCCTGCTGTATTGCCCGATTCAAAATCCCAAGTCATTGGCAAAGTGGTTATTCCCACACATTCTGTTGTAAATTGTTTTGTTTCCGATGTATAAGTCTCATCATCGGAAGCACAAACAAAACTCAACTTCCATTGATATGTTGTATTAGGAGATAGGTTTTGTAAAACGTACACACTGTCCTCATTTAAAGATACGTTTTCTATTGTTATCCAATCTACAGATGAGGTGTCTTTGTATAAAAGATTTAAAGTTTCTTGTGTTGATTGCCAAGAAAGTTCTACGCTATTAGCAGCAAAACTCTCTACATTTAAATGATCGGGCTCTTGGCAATCAGGCACTAACTCTACTGTTACATCATCCAAATACCAATAATAATTACCATTAGATACGTGCCTAAAAGCAATATATCCTGTAGTGGCATCACCCAAATCTATGTTATCAAAATTAACTCTGTATTTGTGGTAAGTACTGTCTTCAAGTGTATAGACACTAATGGAATCTAACATTACAAAACTGCTTGCATCCAAAGGATTGGTTACATAACCCACTTCCAAACGACCAGAAGAGTAACTATTAGTTGCAGGATTTGATTCGGGTTTTGACCAAAATTCAACAGAAAGATTGGTTATATTCTCTGTAAATTCTGGCATTATAGCAATAGAAGCCGTAGAGACCGATGATGTAGAACGAAATTCCAAACCCTTAGCGGAATTATGTCCTCTGTAAGAAGACGATGATACGTAAGGAAAACCTGTTGAGGTGCTATTGAGAAATGACCAACATGAAGGACGCTCTCCAACAGCTACGCTTTCAAAGTCCATTGTATAAGGAACATCCAAAGCAACACATGATGTAGTAAAACTAAAAGTTTGCGAAAGCAACTCAGTACCATCATTACAAATAGCCTTTATATAAAAATCATAATTGGTATTAGGAGTAATTTCATCCGAAATAGTTACACTCCATGTTGAATCTTGTTGATTTTCTGAATAATTATGTGTTACTTGATAAGTTGCATCTGAACTTTGCTTGTAATAGATTTCGAAGTTAGTTGCTGTAGATTTCCACGTTGCACTAAATTCATAAGCAGAAGGCATTATACTAACCTCTGTAGGACGCGAGCAATCTGGAGCAAGCGTTAAGGTTACATCATCTACATATGTGTATCCTGATGAACTTGTTCCATATGTTTTTATAGCAATAAATTGTCCGTCTCCACTATACTCTTCCAAAGACACGTCATAATACCTATAGTTTGTGGTTAAATCCAAAGTTGCAACAGGTACAAAAGTAGAAGTATCTGCAATATTTGTCATAACACCCACTTGAATATTATTACCCGTAGCAGTACCCTTTTTTGCATAAAAAGAAATTTGCAAAGTGTTTATTGGCAAATTATCTGTATCTATTTGTGGAAGTATACCATACCTATTATTTGCAAAAAAATACAATACCTTACTACCACTAACAGCATGAGTTGTAGAGGTATAAGAATAAGGGTAAGAACCCACTCTGTCCCAACAAGCAGGTAAAGGATAAGTGGTTGTACCTCCTGTGTTGTTGGCTTCAAAGTTCCAAGTATAAGGAACAGAGTCTATCAAAGCACAAGCGGTGGAAAAAGAAATTGTTTTTGTAGTAGATTGCGAAGAAATTCCACAATCAGTGTATATTCTAAAATCGTATGTTGTTGCCGCTTGCAAATCACTAAAAACAACAATTGTATCCGTAGTACTTATATATCCATTTTCATCCCAAGAATCCGTAGAAGGTTTTAGTTGATAATAAAACGAAGAAGCATTATCATCACTAGCCCAAGTAATAGTAGCAGAAGAAGTGGTTGTATCTACAAGTCTTATATTACGAGGAGCATAACAATAGTCTGATATATTTTGCACCAAAGTCATTTTTACATTAGGAAAATTATTAGCCTTAGAAGGTGTATAACCATCAAAAGTTATATTAACAGGGCTTGAGTCATAGCTTTTGTACAAACATCTATTGGTACCTGAGGAAGTTTCCCAATATCTATTATTGCCGGGATACCAGCCTGTAAAGTCCTCAATTCCTATAACCAAATTACTTGTATTATCATAGTAAAAAGGATTATCAAGAACTATTTCCGACCACTGCCCATAAGTTATAACCCAAGCACCCTCATACACTAAATTAGTGCTATCCAAAGACAGATACGAAGAAGTTGTAGCAAACTCACTCTGTTGTGTTGTAGCCATATAGACTCTGATATTTCTAATATTTGTATCAGAAGAGGAATAGTTGTTTTTAAAACTTATTGCTGCAATATAGCCAGAAGTATTTATCTCACTTTGTAGGTAAATAATTTGTGAGGCACTGTTTTTGTAAAACAATCCCGTTGGTACATACAAACTTGTACTACCACCATTTCCTATGGTCACTTCTGTACTCTGCGACCATCCACTAATACTCATAATTAAAAGTATTAACAAAAAATAAACTCTTCTCATCTTTTTTTTTGAATTTAATTAATGACAAATATTTCAATAAGGCAAATTTAAATATTTTCTCAAACCTACAAATATTTTTTTGATTTTTTTTTGTAGGCTTAAAATGTTTCAACATAAGCTCTGGCATAGCTTTTTTATAGGTTAGCACAGGCACAGCCTGTTTTATATGGGCAGAGCCTTAAAAAAAGTAACCGCTCTGCCCATATAAAACAGGCTATGCATGTGGTGTTTTATATTTTTATCCATTTGCCCCAACGCAAACGCATAAGGAAAATAACACCTCTAAAACACAACTCTATACACATAGCCAACCACACTCCGTTAAGTCCCATAGTTGTAACCAAAAGAGATGCCAAGGTCAGGCGCACAGCCCATATACTGCCCAAATTCATTATGGCAGGTACAAGAGTATCACCTGCTCCAACAAAAATACCATAGCAAACTATACTTGCAGCAAACATTGGTTCAGCAAAGGCTTCTATTCTAAGGGCTGAAACTCCCATATCTCTTATTTCTTGCACAGGAGTCAGTATATCCATCATCAAAGGAGCAAAAACATACATAACCACTCCCATAACCGTCATTGCAAAAATACCCAAAACAACAGTTATATTGGCAAAACGCTTTACCAATTCCTTGCGTTTGGCTCCTATGCTCTGCCCAATCAAAGTAGTAGCGGCATCGGCTATACCATATCCCGGCATATAACAAAGACTTTCTGCTGTTACTCCAAAACTATTGGCCGCTATGGCAAACTTGCCTAACGGAGCAACAATAACAGTGGTCAATATTTGTGCTCCGCACAACACAACATGTTCCACTCCCATAGGAAGACCTATTTTAAGTGCTTTAAGAACAACACTTTTTTGAGGTAGAAAAGAGCCTTTTTCGTGCAAAATGCTTAACTCTTTGCTCTTAACACAAAGAAAATACATCATAAGCGATGCCGTTATCGCCTCAGCAGCCAAAGTACCCAAAGCCGCACCCATAACTCCCAAACCACAAACAAAAATAAACAGATAATTAAACAAAACATCCAAAACACACATCAAAACATTGAGAATACTCGGTACTTGAATATTACCACTACATCTTAGCATACTGCTTGCAAGAAAATTTATTTGATAGATAGGCAAAGACAGAGAAAAAATAAAAAAATATGTGGTGGCATCTTTTCTTATATCCTCTCCTCCACCCAACCAAGAAGGCAAAAAAGGAGATATGCTTACTGCCAAAAGTGTCATAAATATAGCAAACACAAAAGTAGAAGTTATTGCTTGCCTGAGGACGTTTCTTGCCTGCGAATTTTTCTTTGCTCCTATCAAGTGAGCAACCTGTACAGAAAAGCCCATAGCAGCCATAGAAGTAGTTCCCCAAAACAACCAAGTAGAAGTAGAAACCAAACCTATGGAAGCAGAAGCAGAAGCACCCAAAGAACCTACCATAGAAGCATCTATATATTGCATCATTATGCTTGATAATTGTGCCAATATACCAGGAATGCTCAACAATGCCACCAAATGCAATTGCTGTTTAAGTGTCATTGTTTGCCCGTTGCGTACCATGGAAAACAAAATATCGCTCTTTTTCTTTCTCAACATATAGATTCTTCTATCTCTTACACACTCTTTTATATACAAAAAAATAATTTGCAAAGATACAAAAAAAAAGACTCAAAAAAAATTTTCGGGAAATCGCGTAAATACCTATTTAAAAGTAAAAAACAAGGGTGCTACTATTGATTATCAGTGAGTTAACCTTTTTCGAAGGGGTAAAATTGAGCTTTTTTCCTCATTTTCAGCGTTTTCGAGAGGTTTTTTGAAGAAAAATTTTTCTTTAAGCGGGTTTTACAAAAATGAATCTTCGTTTTATTTCGACGAATCTTCGTTTCGATTTCTCGAAACGAAGATTCGTTATTATTGATTATCAGATAGTTATAAGGGTAAAAAATGGGAATTTTGTGGTAGGTATCTTTTTCTCTTACAAAGTTACGAAGATTTTTTGACCTGACCAAACGCGTGCACACTTTTTTTTTATAACTTATTGATAATCAGTAAACCGATTCTTTTGTTTTTCTTTTTGTTATTTTTTTGTTTTTTTCTTTTTATAGGTTAGCATGAGTTGTGATGAGTTATTTAAGGTTAGCACAAGGACTGAACCGTTACTTTCTTTTTATTTTTGTAATTTCGCAAAAAAGATAAATAGAAAACCATATAAAAAAGATGAGAATACATTTTATTGCTATAGGTGGCAGTGCAATGCATAATTTGGCAATAGCACTAAAATTAAAAGGGTATGAAATAAGTGGTAGTGATGATGAAATATTTTCTCCTGCCAAAGAAAGATTGGAGAAATATGGTATTTTACCCAAAGAAATAGGCTGGAAAACAGAAAGAATAAGCAAAGATTTGGATGCTATAATTCTTGGTATGCACGCCAAAGAGGACAACCCAGAACTATTAAAGGCTAAGGAATTAGAAATAAAAATATATTCTTACCCTGAGTTTCTTTATGAAATGTCCAAAGACAAAACGCGTATAGTTGTTGGTGGCTCTCATGGAAAAACCACAACAACAGCAATGATACTTCACGCTATGCAAGAAAACAAAGTGGAAACAGATTATATGGTTGGAGCGTTGTTGGAAGGTTTTGAAGTAATGGTAAAATTTAGCAAAGAAAGTAAGTATATGGTTTTGGAAGGAGACGAGTATCTAACCTCAACACTTGACAAACGTCCAAAATTTCATCTATATAAGCCAAACATTGCTATAATTACGGGTATTGCTTGGGATCATATAAATGTCTTTCCTACATTTGAAAACTATTGCAAACAATTTGAAATCTTTGCCGACAAAATAGAAAACAACGGCACTCTCATTTATTGCAACGAAGACAAAGAGGTTAGAAATATTGCACAATACTCTCGCAAAGATATAAAAAAACTACCCTACTCTGCCCTATCCTATGAAATAGAAAATGGCAACACCTATATAATACACCAAGAGAAAAAATACCTTATTCAAGTGTTTGGAAAGCATAATTTGATGAATATGCACGCTGCTATGCTTGCTTGCGAACAAATAGGTATATCAAACGAAGAATTTTTGTTGTCTATGCAAAGTTTCAAAGGAGCATCAAATCGACTACAACTAATAAAGAAAAACGACAGCGTAAGTATTTACAAAGATTTTGCTCATTCTCCTTCCAAACTCAAAGCCACAATAGATGCCATTAAAGATTGGTTTCCTAATAGAAAACTTATGGCTTGTATGGAGTTGCACACTTTTTCCTCGCTTACCAAAGAATTTTTGCAACAATACAAAGGTACTATGGACAAAGCCGATATGGCTATGGTTTATTATAGCCACCACGCCTTAGAGTTGAAACGCTTAGCAGATTTGAACAAAGAGGAAATTTATTCTGCCTTTCAAAAACAAGATTTAAAAATTTATACAGATAAAAATCAAATGATTGAGGATATAAAACAAAATAAGATGCAAAATCTTTGTATTCTTATGATGTCCTCGGGTAATTTTGACGGGTTGAATTTTCAACAATTTGCAGATAGTTTAATATAAGAAAAAAATCATCCTCTTTACAACAAATTCTATAAATAGAAAAACAGTGTGATGCAATAATTAGGATACAAAAAAAATAAAACAGATAATTTTTCGTTTAATCATTCTGAAAAATACTGCTATTATATGATTGGTAAGCATAAAAAATCAAGCAAAATTGCTTTTATTATATTTGTAGGACTAATTTTTTGCTTTGCTTCTTTTGAAGTTAAAGCTCAGTTTTTCAAGGGTTTTGTATCTCTTGGTTTTAATGTATCTCAAATAGATGGAGACGAGGTTTATGGTTTTAAAAAAGTTGCACCTTTGGTTGGTATAGGAGCAATGTTGCCCTTTAATTCCAACAAGCCAAACGAAGGATTTCAAGTCTCCATGGAGATAAACTATTCTCAAAGAGGAGCAAAGGAATCTACTGCCGGCGACCCTTTTATTTACAAAGCCTCTTTGGACTATGTGGATATTCCTGTTATGGTGCATTTCATAGATAAAAGAGGAGGGGTTACTTTGGGCTTAGGATTGCAGTATAGTAGGTTGGTACACTCTTCGGAGTCTTGGACTTTACCGGATACTCTTATTCAAGGTATGGATAGGCCTACTCTTACCAAAGCCTCTTTTTTGAAAAACGATTTGGCAATAGTGGGAGATTTCCGTTTTACGATTTGGCAAAAATTCAAACTTGACGTAAGATATCAATACTCTTTGTTACCTATAAGAAAGGACTTTGAATTTAATAACTCTTTCCCTGCAGTAGACCAAACAAATTATCGCACATGGTTAAGGAGTTTTAAGAATAATTGGTTGAGTTTTAAACTTATTTATGTAATAAATGAGGAGCAAGAACACAAACAAGCCACTCGTCCAAATAGAAAACGCACTTATTAGAAAATAATTTGTCAATGAAAAATGAAAAAATAGCCATATTTCCCGGTAGTTTTGATCCTATAACCATAGGACACAAAGATATAGTATTACGTGCCTTACCATTGTTTGACAAAATTATAGTTGCAATAGGAGAAAATTCAGATAAGAAAACTCTTTTTCCCTTGGATAAAAGATTGCTTTGGATAAATCAAACTTTTGAAAAATACGATAATATTGTATCCGATACTTTTACTTGTTTGACTGTGGATTATTGCCTTAAAGTAGGAGCAAAATATATACTTAGAGGGTTAAGAAATGAGATGGACTTTGCATACGAAAAAAATATATTTGAGATAAATAAGGCTATAAATCCAGAAATAGAAACCATTTTTATGCTCTCAAATACAAGACAAGATTTTGTTTCCTCTTCTTTTGTAAGGGAAATGTTACACTATAATAAGGATATTCGTCCTTATTTGCCCGATGATATTAGTTTGGAATAAAATAAAAAAAAAATAATGAAAAGAATAATAAAATTTTCTCTTACGTGTATAATTTTTGCATTGTGTATTCCTTTGCTTAAGGCACAAAAACCAATTACAAAATATTTCTTTGAAATGGAAAGTTTTTCCTCTCCAATAATTTTGGATTCTTTGAATAATCAAGGCAAAAAATTTTCTGCAAAGGATTATTTTAAAACACCAAAGATAAATAAAAATACATATAAAAACGAATATATAACCACTTTGGACGGATGGGATACCATAACTATAAAAAGCGAATACAATGTAGCCAAATACTTTTTTTCTGTAAATTTAAACAAAAGAGAAAAGGTGAAATTTGAGGTTTATTGTAATACAGAGTTAAAGGTATCTATAGACGGAGAACAAGTAAAAGAAAAAACAAGTATAGAGGAAGATATTACAGAAGAAAGCAAACTATTGGTAGAAAAAGAATTAGAACCCGGCACACACATAGTAGGGATAGCAGTGTTGTGTCTTAAATCAAAGATAGAGCAAAGCAAAAACTCCGATTTTTACAAAATAAGGACTTTAATTTATAATGAAAACGACCATACAACTACTCAAAGCGGACTTACTTTAAGGACAATGCTATGCGGAGAAAAACCATATAATACTACTATATCGGAGAGCGGAGACTATTATATGGTAAAATATTATAATACGGATGATAAAGGTAAGTCTACTTATAGAATAGAGGTTCGCAACACTACTGAGGACAAAATAGTCTTTGAAGACAACAAAATCACTTCTTATCAATGGAAACCTAATTCTAATTTGCTATACTATAAGGATAAAAACAAGCTCTATACCTTAAACGTAGAGAACAAAGAAAGAAAACTTGTTTTTGACAAAACTATGGATTTGGAAGGAGAGATTACTTTTCTAAACAATGACAACAATGATTCTTCTATATCTTATATACTTTCTAAGGTTAGCAAAAAAGATAATACCTCGGGCGACTTGCATCGTATGTATTTGCCCGATGATAGAATACCGGGCTGGAGAGATAGGAGAGAGTTATACTGCTATAGCAAAGAACACTATGGCAAATTATTTCATACATTTCATTCTACTTATTTAAATGATGTGAAAGACAATAAACTCTTGTTTTCTATAACCAAAGACGATATAACCAAGCGCCCTTTTACATTCAATAATATATATCAATATGATTTAAGTAACAACAAAATAGATACATTGATAGAAAACGATGGTTTTGTTGCTTTGGCACAATACTTAATGGATGGAAAAAACATTGTACTCAAAGCAAGCAATGAGGCTTTTAACTCAATAGGCTCTACATTGAAAAAAAATCAAATACCCAACGCTTTCAATTACTCTATCTATTTGATGAACTTGGAAACAAAAAAAATAACACCCCTTGGCAAAAACTTTTCTCCTAATGTTACAAATGTAATAGTAAGAAAGAACAACTTATATCTTACTTGCGAAAACAAGGACTCCATATCTGTATTTCGTTATAATTTAAAGGATAATAATTTTACTTTGTTAAATCTTGGGGTGGATATTGTTCATAGTTTTGATATATCACAAGATGAAAGTCAAATCGTTTATTATGGAGAGAATTATAACAAACCCAAGCGAGTATTCCATGCTGTTTTGGATACAGTGAATTATAATATTATTACTGTTAAGGAAGTATTTTTCCCAAAAAAACAAGAGTTTGAGCAATTGTCAATAGGAAAAATGGAAAAATTCTCTTTTCGTATGCATAACTTTGATATAGACGGACGATTGTATTACCCTGCAAATTTTGATTCTACAAAAAAATACCCTATGATAGTTTATTATTATGGTGGTTGTTCTCCAACGGATAGAAGTTTTGAAATGAGATATTCTGCTTGGCTTTATACTCAACAAGATTATGTCGTATATGTTATAAACCCAAGTGGAACAACAGGCTGGGGACAAGAGTTTGCAGCAAGACATGTTAATGCTTGGGGTGATTATACGGCAGAGGAAATTATAGAAGGAGTAAAAAGAGTATGCAAGACTTTTAAGTTTATAGATGATAAACATATTGGCTGTATGGGAGCAAGTTATGGAGGTTTTATGACACAGTATTTGCAAACAAAGACAGATATTTTTGCTTGTGCCATATCTCATGCTGGTATTTCAAACATTACTTCCTATTGGGGAGAGGGCTATTGGGGATATTCTTATTCTGGAGCCGCTACATCTGATAATTACCCTTGGAACAACCCAGATTTGTATACCAAACACTCTCCGCTATTCAATGCCGATAAAATACATACTCCTTTACTTTTACTACACGGAACCTCTGACACCAATGTACCTATAGGAGAAAGCATACAAATGTATAATGCTCTAAAAATATTGGGCAGAGAAGTAGAGTTTATCACAGTGAAAGGAGAAAATCATGGAATAGTTGATTTTGATAAACGTTTGAAGTGGAATAACACAATCTACGCTTGGTTTGCCAAATGGTTGAAAGGCGATGATACTTGGTGGAACTCTCTTTATCCAAAAGAAGAATACTAAATCTAAAAAAATATTTGATAAAAAAATAAGTTTATAAATCTTATACAAGAAAAATAAAGGAAAAAAAGTTGAAACGATATATTTGTTTGATATTGCTATTGTGTGTTGGTTTTTCTCTATCTGCTCAACAAGTAAAAGGAGTGGTTAGAAATAAAAACAACCAACCTATAGAAAACGTTAGTATTGGTTCTATAAATCTGTCAAAACCCATAGGTACCTCAACCAACCAAAAAGGAGAGTATTCTCTTTCTTTGCAAGTGGGAAAAGAATATCATTTAAAATATTCTTGCATTGGATACAAAGATTTTGACACTACTATAACTCTAAAAAAAGCACAAATACTAACCTTAAATATTGTTTTAACCGAGTCTTCTACTACTTTGCAAGCCGTAGAGGTAAAAGGCGACTATGCAAGAGAGGAAGGAGTTTCAAGAATTTCTTCTGATTGGGCAAAAACTGCAGCAGGTCCCACGGGTGGAGTGGAAAATGTAATTAAGACAATAGAAGGCGTTTCCTCTAACAATGAACTTTCCTCGCAATATTCTGTAAGAGGTGGCAATTTTGACGAGAATTTGGTTTATGTAAATGATATAGAAATATTTCGTCCTATACTTGTTAGAAACGGGCAACAAGAGGGTTTATCTTTCATTAACCCTGATATGATTAGCGATATACAATTTTCTTCTGGCGGTTTTGCTTCTGAATATGGAGATAAAATGTCATCGGTTTTGGATATCAAATATAGAAAACCTACAGAATTTTCCGGTAGTTTGGCCTTTGGGCTTTTGGGTGGAGGACTTTATTTGGCTGATAGGGTTAAGGATAAATTTACTTATCAATTTTCTTATAGGAACAAAACGACAAAATACCTTCTCAATTCTTTGGAAACAGAGGGCGATTATAACACAACTTTCCACGATTTTCAAACATTTTTGACTTGGGATATAAATAATAAGTTGGAGATGTCTTTTATTGGTAATATCTCCGATAATACATACGAATTTGAACCAGAAAATAGAGAAACGGATTTTGGAGATATAAACAACCCTCTAAAATTCAAAGTATATTTTGATGGAAAAGAAAAAGATAGATTTTCCTCTATGTTTGGCGCCTTAAAACTTAACTATAAAATGAAGGAAGATTTGCACCTAAAATTTATCACCTCAGCCTATTCCACGCACGAAAAAGAAGCCTACGACATACAAGGGCAATATTGGTTGAGCGAGACGGGAGGATTGTCAAGCGATGAGGAATTTGATCTTGGTATAGGTACCTACATAGAACACGCAAGAAACAACCTTAAAGCAACGCTCTTTAACTTTGAACATAAAGGAGAAAAATACTACAAAAACGGGGTATTATCTTGGGGCATTAAGTATCAAAGAGAAGTAACTTCAGATAAACTTAATGAGTGGAAAATGGTAGACTCTGCCGATTATTCTATACCTTCTAATAGAGATGAAATAGGCATTTACGACCCACCCTCTGCTCCTAATGTACAAGATTGGTACAATAGTGAAAATGATATTAATTCAAATCGTATTACTTTTTTTATTCAACGTCATTTGTATTGGAAAAGAGAAAAGGGAACTTATTTTCTTAACTTAGGAGCAAGAGGACATTATTGGGATTTTAATAAAGAGTTTTTCCCCTCACCAAGAGTAAGCCTTGCGTATAAGCCAAAAATTAAGCAAGATATTTTATTTCGTTTTGCCTCTGGACTTTATGTACAATACCCTTTTTATAGAGAGTATAGAAATCTTGTAGGAGAAATTAACCACAATATAAAGAGTCAAAAAAGCCTTCATTTTGTGCTTTCTTCTGATTGGAATTTTAAAATAAGGACAAGAAATTTCAAACTTACTTCTTCTTTATATTACAAACATCTTTGGGATTTAATACCTTATTATGTAGATAATCTTCGTTTAAGATACACCGCAGAAAACAATGCCGTAGGTTATGCCACAGGCTTAGATATAAAACTTTTTGGGGAATTTATTAAGGGAATAGACTCTTGGCTAACACTTTCTCTTATGCAAACAAAACAAGATATTGAAGGAGATGGCAAAGGTTATCTTGCACGCCCAACCGACCAATTAGTCAATGTTAGCGTTAGTTTTCAAGACTACTTACCTTCAATGCCATGGATGAGAGTGTATTTGAATTTTAATTATGGTAGTGGCTATCCCTTCTTTATTCCTAATACAAATACGGAACTTTCTCGTCCCAATTATATGAGAGCCGACCTTGCCTTTACGTTTAGAATAAAAGATGAAGAGGACTCTTGGGCAAAGAAAAACTTTCTTAAAGTAATTAAACGTATTTGGTTAAATGTAGAGTGGTTAAATGTTTTCAACAATAAAAATATTATTTCCTATACTTATATAAAAGACAATAACAATATAACCTACCCTGTACCCAACTACCTTACTCCATCTTTGCTTAATGCAAAAATAACCATTGAATTTTAATAGTTTCTTATAAATTTGCCTTTGGTACTTTTCTAAAACAAATTTTCTACTTTGATAGTCATAAATACCATAATAATCAGTATAAATTATTTGAGGTTGTACTGTTAACTTACAACAAATTTTTACTTACATATCTTCTTCGTCTCTGCTATTTCTTTGTCCTTCCAGTCTATAACGTGCTTTATTACTTGCTTCTCTATGGCACGAATATACACCTGCATAAAATCAAAATCTATTTCTCCGTTTTCAGAAACGGGAAGATAAAATTTTTCTTTTGCTACCTTATGCCAACCTGCTTTATTTGTCCAAGAAAATTTCTTCAATGTAAGTTTATTTATAGTTGCTACCAAGTACAAATATTGTTCTTTTGTTAAATTTATATTTTTTGATTTAACAGCATATGCATCTTGCAAAATTGTAAATTCATCGTCTTGGTAGTATGTTGTGCCAGCACTTCCGTTTGATGCAATACTTATAACATCTTTTAATATAGTTGCTTCTTCTTTTGGTACATAGCAGGATAACCCCTGATTATTTGTCCCCGATGTAAGGCAAGGTAAATTGTAATCGTATGTAGGGTGTTTTGGAAGGTCGCCTACTTTATATTTTAATTTTTTACAATTAACTTTTTCAAGCAGCGTATCTATTTGATATTCTTTCCCCTTTTCCCCCCCCCCCCATACGGAATTTTTCTATTGCTGAAAGTTCTTCTTTGTTTAGTGTGCAATCATTAAATCCACAAACTTTTAGAAATAATTCAAGCTCGCGAATACGAGCGAGTTCAAGCTCGCGAATATATTGCTCCATAAAAGCAAAATCTATTTCTCCGCTACGAGTAATAGGAAGTAAAATAGTAGTATTTTTAATTTTTTCAAAACTTGCCATATTGCTATAGGAAAACTTTTGTCTAAAATATTGCATTTGTGCAACAAGGTACATTCCTATTTCTTTAGACAATTCTCTTCTTTTAAATTCAAGTGTAAATACACGAGCGTGTGTAACCATTTTGTATTTATGGTCTCTAAAATATACATTACCAAACATATCAACCGTTATAGTATTTTCTTCTATAACTAGGGCATTAGCATCTGTTTTGCCAACAATACCATTGTTCTGTTCACCAGAACTTACGACATAATAGCCTTTTCCATTAAGATGTTTCTTCTGAATATCAAAATTTCCTGTTCGTGATGTAAATAATCCTTTTTCACCTCCTATTTGATATTCTTTGTATGCCCACGCTTTTGGAAGTTTATTGTTTGAGCGTGGGCTATCTAAAAATTTTCGCCTTCTTGTTTTATTACGTTTGACACTTTCCAAGAAAGATAATCTTTTACAACTTTTCTAAAATCCGCTTCGGTTGGAATGGTATCTATCTTTCTGTGTTGAGAAAAAGTCCAATCATTACCGTTAAGTGTTATAGTGTCTTCAATATAATCCTCCTCTAAAAGATAATGCAAATATTTCTTACCATACAAGACAAGATTAGCGACCTCTTCGTATCTTTCCATGGCGTGGTCGGTGTTTTTTAGGTTGGTGTCTTGTGAAGACTTTTTGCGGTTTTGTCTTGTATATCCGTCATTAGCAAAGTTGATAAATTTTACTAATTGTTTTTCGTTGTGAGGTATGCCTATGTTAAAAACATAAATAGCCGTTTGCACTCCAGCCTTACCATAAAAAATATCGGACATGTGTATGGAAGCAACAAGAGTATTTCTCTTTAAAAGGTCTTGTGTGTAAGGTAAGCCGTTGCCACTTCCAGCATTTTCTTGTATAAGGACAACTGCTCTACCTTGTTTCATTCTTTGCAAGGCTTTTTCCACAAAAACAAAACCTTTACCTTCTGCCGAATAAGGAGGGTTAAGCAAAAATACATTTGCAGGAAATTCTTTGCCTTTCATTTCTCCTTGTTCATAGTTGCCGTCAAATTCGGTTAATGAATCCATGTGAAGAATATTTGCTGAGCCGTCTTCCATAAGTATCATATTCAACACGGCAAGCATATAAATATCAGCACGTTTTTCAATACCGAGCAACTGTTTGCATTTTATATCCCTTACTTTTTGAGAAAATTCTTTTTGTGATTTTATTCTCTGCTCAGCATCTTTAAGCATAAGTTTCATAGAAGAGATAAGAAAACCTGCACTACCCACAGCATAATCCCAAACGTATGAATCCATATTTACTCCTGCTATCTTTGCCATTAAGTCTGTAACATAACGAGGAGTAAGCACAACGTCATTTCTTTCACTATCAGGAATATCCACCCAAGCATTAAGAACATTAAATAATTTACCCGTGAAATCAAGATGCTTGGCAGAAGTGAATATTGGCATAATATCTTTTTTGACAGTAGCATAAACATTTTTAAGTTTGCTTTCTCCGTCAGTTGCACGCCAAAGATTTGAGGAAATAAATACTTGTTTTAAATCTCTTATAATCATCTCTCTCTTTTCTTTTGGCAAACGTTTTTCGTTAAGAAAGTCCGATATTTTATTTATAATTATTGCTCCGTCATTTGAGTTTTCTCCGCTTTCTCCTTTTAAGTCTGTAATTGCAAGAGGTGAGACCTTATCCTTTACCCCCAAACCTGCCATTATCATTCCGCAAACCAATTGCACACGAGAACCAACAGAAATATTATAAACATCGTGCATTTGTTGATTAAGAGCTTTGAGTTTTACTTCTATCTCGTTTTCAAACTCTTTGGCTTTTCTTTCTAACTCCTCATCAGTTAAAGACAAATTCTTTATCTTTTCCATCAAAGTGTCTTCAT
Organism: uncultured Bacteroidaceae bacterium; assembly: GCA_964626385.1. Classification (GTDB taxonomy): domain Bacteria; phylum Bacteroidota; class Bacteroidia; order Bacteroidales; family P3; genus Scybalousia_A. Next base: position 28,281 of record CAZVEO010000001.1, on the reverse strand, counting down.
AATCTTTGCTAAGAAAAGATAAGTCCGTAAAATTATCTATCTTTTTAGGTACAAGAAAATTTTCTTGCGAGAGAAAATAAACTCCCAATTCTGTTTTGTATTGTTTATTCTCCTCATAACCATTTATACCTATGGCAATAACTTCTTTATATGTTTCTGTATTTCTTATTATAGCCTCTGCATAATGCACAGCACCATTGACAGCATATTTTGTTATATTTTTATAGTTAGGCGTTTTATCTTTTTTTAAGTTATCAATCAACCCCTCTTCATTGACTTTTATCAAATCTCCCTTTCGTCCTTTAACCTCTATCATCACAGGCAAATACTTCATATCTTTGGTTTGCAATAACACTTTTATATCTGGGTAGTTCTTGCCTTTACCTCCTGATTTGCTTGGTGCCTTTGCTAAAGCCTCATCTATCTCATCATTTATACCGTCTGTTTTTGCATAATATTTTACTTTGATATTTGTTAAGTTGCTTTTTGCAATATCTTCTATGCGTTCCTCTATGCTTTTATTTGTTGTTGCCATAATATTATTGAAAAAAGAAAAAACGTAAATTTCTGTATTTTATTGTAATCAACAACTTTGCTATGTTTTTGTAAATTAGTACAACTTGTTTGGATAAAAACGTATTATTTGAAATAAAAGTCATTTAACTTCGTTTTTTAATAAAAAAGTTATGATTAAGAAATATTTGAATACATTGCGTTTTATTTGGACTATTGCTGTAATTATCAGTGTTATGATTGTAGCAATTGCTTGTCTTTATGCATTTTCTCCTTTATCAAAAGGAGAAAACAATTTTTTCTCTATACACTATATGTATGCTATACAAATAATAGTAGTGGTAGTCGCTTTGTTTATAAGCAAGAAATATAAAAACAAGTTAAAAGACCTTGCAAGTAATAATAACTTGACAAATAAACTCTCCACTTATTTTAAATTAAACAAAACAATATTCTTTTCTTATATTGGTTTGGTGGTGCTTGCTTCTCTATCTATATTATTTGTCAAATCGGCTGAGTCAGTTGTAGTACCCATAATTTTGTTGTTATTACTATACTTAAAACGTCCTTTTCTTATCAAATTAAAAATGGAACTCAGCCTTTCCAACCAAGATATGCTATTATAAAAGAATAATTAAATAAGGCTTTATATACTATTTCTTATTTAATAGAAAGCAAGAGTAATTTTTTATGTAAATTATACCATATTGTTAAATTTTTGTAGTTTTGCAAGCAATATTTATTGGGCAAAAAGCCTTTAAATAAAAGAAAACAAATCATATAAGTAAGGAACAAAATTAACCTTAAAAAAAATAGAAATGTTTAAGATTTTACAGAGAGAGCAACTAACAGAAAATATAGTACTCTTAAAGGTCAAGGCTCCAAATGTAGCAAAAAAGTGTGAGCCGGGACAATTTGTTATAGTAGTAGAGGACGAAAAAGACGAGAGACTTCCTTTTACTATATGCGATTTTGACCGCAAAGAAGAAACCATTACATTGGTTATTCAAATAGTTGGAGATGGTTCCAAAAAACTTTGTCAAAAACAAGCAGGAGAATATCTTAGAGATGTTGCAGGTCCTTTGGGCAATGCAAGTGAAATGCTCGAACAAATAGAAGAATTAAAGGACAAAAACGTAGTGTTTATTGCTGGCGGTTTGGGTACTGCTCCGGTTTATCCTCAAGCCAAATGGGCGGCGGAGAACGGTATTAAACACGATGTTATCATAGGTACAAAATCACATTCCACTCTTATTTATGAGAAGGAAATGGCTGCTGTAAGCGACAATTTGTATGTTTGCACCGACGATGGTTCATATGGTTTTCATGGTATGGTTACCAATTGTTTGGAAGACCTTGTGAATAATAAAGGTAAGCACTATGATTTGTGCATAGCCATAGGTCCTATGATTATGATGAAGTTTGTTTGTCTTATGACACAAAAACTTGGTATCAAGACCATAGTTTCTCTTAACTCTCTTATGGTAGATGGTACAGGTATGTGCGGAGCATGTAGAGTAAGCGTGGGCGGAGAAATGAAGTTTGCTTGTATAGATGGACCGGAATTTGATGGTCATAAAGTTGATTTTGATGAGGCTATGAAACGTCAAAGAATGTTTCCTCCTCACAAAATAGCCTTCAATACAGAAGAGCATAAATGTAACTTAACAGCAGCAGTTGAGCAGTCCTTAGCAGAGTTTGACAAAAAGAAGAGAGTACCTGTAAGAGAACAAGAACCAGAAATAAGAAACAAAAATTTTGAAGAGGTTTGCTATGGCTACAACGACCAAGAGGCAAGAATGGAGGCTTCACGTTGTTTGAATTGTAAAAATCCTCTATGTGTTAAGGCTTGTCCTGTAAATATAGATATACCTGCCTTTATTCATCAAGTAAAAGAAGGCAACAACGAAGAGGCTATAAAGATTATACACAAAAGTAGCACACTTCCTGCTATTTGCGGAAGAGTTTGTCCTCAAGAAAGCCAATGCGAAGGCTCTTGTATTATGGGCAAAAAGAACGACCCTATAGCAATAGGCAAATTGGAAAGATATGTTGCTGATTGGGCAAGAGATAACAATGTAACAGAAAAAATTGATATAAAGAAAAACGGTATCAAGATTGCAGTTGTTGGTTCTGGTCCTTCTTCTTTGGCTTGTTCAAGCGATTTGGCAAAAATGGGCTATGAGGTTACTATTTTTGAGGCTTTGCATAGAAGTGGCGGAGTTTTGTCATACGGTATTCCAGAGTTTCGTCTGCCTAAAACAAAAGTTGTAGAAAAAGAAATAGAAGAGGTTACAAAACTTGGAGTTGAAATAAAATGTGATGTACTTATAGGCAAAAGCGTTACCATAGACAATTTGTTTGATATGGGTTATAAAGCGGTTTATATTGCTTCTGGAGCTGGTACGCCTAAATTTATGAATATAGGAGGTATTAACCTTAACGGTGTTGTTTCTGCTAATGAGTTTTTAACAAGAGTTAATCTTATGAAAGCTTATCGCTCAGATTATGAAACTCCTGTATTTGTTGGCAAAAAGACTGTTGTTGTTGGCGGTGGTAATGTTGCTATGGACGGAGCAAGAAGTGCAAAACGTTTGGGTTCGGATGTAACTGTTGTTTATAGACGTACTTTAGACGAAATGCCTGCCCGTAAGGAAGAGGTACACCACGCTGTAGAAGAGGGAATACATTTCCAAACTCTTACCAACCCTATAGAAGTACTTGCTGACGAAAACGGTTGGGTAAAAGGTATTAAATGTATAGAGATGGAACTTGGTGAGCCAGACGAGAGCGGAAGAAGAAGACCTGTGGAAAAGAAAGGCTCAGAGTTTGAGATAGAATGTGATTGTGTTATTATGGCACTTGGAACAGATGCCAACAAACTAATTACCTCAACAACCGATAATTTGGAGACCAATAAGAGAGGAAATATTGTAGCCGATGAAAAACAAGCAACTTCACGTCCGGGTGTATTTGCAGGAGGAGATATTGTCAGTGGAGCGGCTACTGTTATTCTTGCTATGGGTGCAGGTAAGGTTGCCGCAAAAAGTATCAATGAATACGTTAAATCGTTATAAAAACTTTTAGTTTGAGTGTTTTTAAAGTTTTAAGGCTTTAATCTTTTAAGGTTAGAGCCTTAAAATGTAAAGTGTTTTTTACTTTTATAGTAGTAAAATGTTTAATATAAATAAATTTACTAATTTTGCAAATCTATTTTTGATTTGTTTTTAATAAAAAGAGAGACAAAACTTATTTTTTATGATAACGAAAGAGTTTATAAAGAAAAACGATGCAGTTGTAAGATTTGCAGGCGATAGTGGTGATGGAATGCAATTGTCAGGTACCTTGTTTTCTGATACTTCTGCATTGGACGGCAATGATATAGCAACATTTCCCGATTATCCGGCGGAAATTAGAGCGCCTCACAATACTATTGCAGGTGTATCAGGTTTCCAAGTACATATAGGAAAAACAATATATTCCTCCGGCGATAAAGCAGATGTTTTGATTTGTATGAATCCAGCTTCTTTGAAATCTAATTTGAAATGGGCAAGAAAAGGTGCTACAATTATTATAGATTTAGACACTTTTACAGAGGATGCCATACAAAAAGCAGGTTATGAGCAAAACCCTTTGGAAACAGACGAATTTTCTTCCTACAATTTACTCAAAGCGCCTATTACTTCTCTAACGTTAGAGGCTGTTAAGGATATATTTTCCGATAGAAAAAGTGCTTTGAAATGTAGAAATATGTTTGCTTTGGGAATGATATTCTTTATTTTTGGTAAACAAACTTCCCATGCAGACGAATACCTGCAAACAAAGTTTAAAAACAAGCCAGAAGTAATTAAGGCTAACGAGACAGTTATTCAAGCAGGTTATAATTATTGTGAAAATATTGATGTGCAGGAAATTCCATTGCAAAGATTACAGGTGGATACTGCTGAAATGCCAAAGGGAAAATATCGCAACATAACAGGCAATATAGCAACTGCTTGGGGCTTGTTAGCAGCAGCAGAAAAGGCTCGTTTAAACCTTTTCCTAGGTTCCTACCCTATTACTCCGGCAACGGATATTATGATAGAGTTAGCAAAAAGAAAATCACTCGGTGCGCGAGTTTTCCAAGCAGAAGACGAAATCGCAGGTATATGTTCTGCAATAGGAGCTTCTTTTGCCGGTGCTTTGGGCTGTACTTCTACATCAGGACCTGGCTTATCTTTGAAAAGTGAGGCTTTGGGCTTAGCAGTTATGACAGAGTTGCCTTTGGTTGTTGTGGACGTTCAAAGGGGAGGTCCTTCTACAGGTTTGCCAACCAAAACGGAGCAATCTGATTTGAATCAAGCCTTATTTGGCAGAAATGGAGAAGCACCTTGTATAATTATTGCTCCAAGTACTTCAGCTAATTGCTTTTATTGGGCTTTTCAAGCAGCAAAACTTTCTTTGGAGACAATGACTCCAGTTATATTTCTTTCGGATGCTTATCTTGGCAATGGTTCTCAATTGTTTAGAATTCCAAAAATGAGTGATTTTCCTGAAATTCACCCTCCTTTTGCAACACCTAACGACCCAGAATATCAACCTTATAGAAGAGATGTTAAAACACTTGTACGCCAGTGGGCAATTCCGGGAATGAGTGGTTTAAGACATAGAATAGGCGGTTTGGAAAAGACTGATGGCAAAGGCGAGGTCTCAACCGATAATTTTAATCACGAAAAGATGGTTCATTTCCGTCAAGAAAAAATAGATAGATTAGCCGACCAACTTCCATTGCAAGAGGTAGAAGGAGATAAAGATGCTGATATACTTGTAGTAGGTTGGGGTGGCACACATGGAGCATTGAAGACTGCTGTAAATGAGCTTTTGCAAGAAGGTAAAAAAATAGCATATACACACTTTAATTACATCTGTCCATTACCAAAGAATACAGAGGAGATTTTAAGAAGGTACAAAAAGATTATCGTTTGCGAGTTGAATATGGGACAATTCGTCAATTATTTAAGAATGAAATTTCAAGGTATTTTGTTTTATCAATATAATAAAGTACAGGGTTTGCCTTTTGAAGTTTCTGAATTGAAAACAGAGTTTAATAAACTAATTAACGAGGAGAAATAAGAACTATGGAACATTCAAATGTAACACTAACAAAAGCGGATTTTGCTTCAAGTCAAATGGTAAAATGGTGTCCGGGTTGTGGCGACCATGCCATACTTGCAGCGGTTCACAATGTTTTTCCAAAGATAAATTATAGAAAAGAGGACTATTGTATTGTTTCTGGTATTGGTTGTTCTTCTCGTTTTCCTTACTATGTCAATTCCTATGGTTTTCATGGTATTCACGGACGACCAGCCGCCATAGCCACAGGAGTAAAAATGGCAAACCCAAATCTTTCTGTTTGGATAACAACAGGAGATGGCGACTCTACAGCCATAGGAGGCAATCATTTTATGCATCTTATTCGTAGAAATATGGATGTTAATTTGATAATGTTTAACAATAGAATATATGGTTTGACAAAAGGGCAGTACTCTCCAACTACAAAACAGGGCCAAGTAACAAAAACTTCTCCATTTGGTGTCTTGGACTATCAATTAAATCCCGGAGAACTTGTGCTTGGTGTTAGAGGAACTTTTTTTGCTCGTGCAATAGATTCTCAAAGTGTTTCGTTGCAAAAAGTTTGCGAACGTATGGCTGCTCACGATGGTACGGCTGTCGTGGAAGTTTTGCAAAATTGTATGATATTCAATAATGGCACCCATGCAGACGTAACAGATAAAGAAACAAGAGAAGATAGGCAATTATGGGTAGAACATGGCAAACCTATGATTTTTGGTAAAAACAGAGATAAAGGTTTGGTAATGATAGGCAGGAGTCTTAAAGTTGTAAAAATTGGAGAAGGCATAACAGAAAAGGATATTATGATTCACGATGAAACAACAGAGGATACCGGTATTCATCATATGCTTGCTCGTATGCGTCCGCCGGAGTTTCCAATGGTCTTTGGAGTTATTCGTGCGGTAAAAAAGCCAACCTATAACCAAATGTTTGAAGCTCAAGAAGAAGAGCAAAAACAACATGGAGCTGTTCATAATGTAGATGAATTGCTTAACTCTGGAGAAACTTGGGAAGTTAATTAAAATAAACTTATTTCTAATAAAAAAAGGATGCATCTTTTTACAGTGCATCCTTTTTAAGATTAATAAAATAAATATATACTTAGACTGCCCTTCTATTAATCCTAATTACCATTAAATGCTTCTGCCTTTCACATAATAAAAAGTTAAGTAATTACGTTTTTATACAAAACACAACAAAAACAATTACTTATATGACAAATTTTGACTTTAAAAAGGAGTACAAGGAGTTTTATTTACCTACTCGCAAACCTTCTATTGTAAATGTTCCTACTGCTAATTTTATTGCCGTAAAAGGCTCAGGTAGTCCCAATGAAGTTGATGGAGCCTATAAGCAATCTATTGGCATATTGTATACGCTTGCTTTTACTTTGAAAATGAGTTATAAAACAGATTACAAAATAAAAGATTACCAACCATACATAGTTCCTCCATTGGAGGGATTTTGGTGGCAAAATGATGGTTCAACATTTGACTATAGAGACAAGGATAATTTTCAATGGATATCTGCTATTAGATTACCAGATTTTATTACTCGCGAAAACTTACAGTGGGCTATAGAAACAGCAAGTAAAAAGAAAGGACAAGATTATTCCATTGCAGAATTTTTAACTATAGAGGAAGGGCTTTGTGTTCAGTGTATGCATATAGGAGAATACGATAACACACCAACCACCATTGCTTTAATGAAAGAGTTTGCAAATAATAATGGATATAGGGCAGATTTTTCCATTGTTAGACATCATCACGAAATATATCTTAGCGACCCTCGTCGTTGCAAACCCGAAAGATTACGCACAGTAGTTCGTTTCCCTATAAAATCTATTTAATTATATATACAACTTTATAATAGGTTTGCATAAGTTTTGATACACACTTAAGCATTTGACAAAACTTAGGTGTTCCGTTTTTATCATAACTTATGCTAACCTATAACAATCTATAATAACTCACAACAATATAATTCTCAATCTATTGTCTTATTATTTTGTGGGTGGTTTGGTTTTTGGTGGTTTGGACTTTTAGCAGGTAGGAGCCTTGAGGATAGGAATGCAAATCTATTTTGCAGTTATAGGCTTTTACTTCTTTTTCTTGTAAAAGTTTGCTACTCTCATCATATAAAAATATTCTCTCTATTCTATAACCACTATTTATATTTACTTCATTTTCCGCAGGATTAGGAAAAACTCTAATCGATTCTAAACCATTAATATTTTCCAAACTAGAAGTGGTTGTATCAGAACTAGTGACTCCTCCGTTTGTTGTATCCGCAAGAATAGGGAATAAATACAACATAGTAATAGTATCACCCTCAGATTCGCCTGTAAAAACATTTTTCTCCTTTCCAATATAACTCCATGTCCTTATGCCGTCATCTATTTTACCATCGCTCCAAGTAGTTACTAAAGGATGTAGTTCTGTTATAGGAGAACATACAGATGTTCCCATCACATTACCACCAACACCGATAGGAGCAGAAGAATAGATAATTGGGCATTCTATATTTAATGTGTCAGGAGTGTGGTATACTACATAGAATTTACCAGATATTGTTAGAGGTTCATCAAAAAATACTTCTGTATAATAAGGTGTTTGAAAATGATATCTTTCGCCACTTGTGTCTGTAATATCAACAGAACGTAGTATATTAGTAAGAGTAGAGTCCCATATTTCAAAATACCATTTATAACACTGATACTTATCTCTATGTATAATATCAAAATTATGAAAAACATAACCTGACACCCCTGCAATAGTTATTGCAGTATCTACAATATACGGTTGGGCATAATCTGTTATAATATTATAAGGATATTGTAGGACAGTATAAGGACGAATAAGCCCATATACTACTTCAAAAGCATCATCTGATATATTTTGTTCTGATGGTAAGATAACATCTAAATTTAAACCTTCTCTACGACAGTAATTAAATAAATACCGATCCTCATATTGTCTCATGTTCAATGTATCCTCATTGCATGGAACATATGTCCAGAGACATTGTGATTTTACACTTAATATTGTGCATAACATTGCACAGAAAAAAATAATCTTTTTCATATCTTTTTGTTATTTTAATGTTTATATCTATTTTTAATCGGAACAAGTTGTTATATACATATCTTGAGAGGAGGAGAAAAATCCTATATTAATATTACTTGGTATTGGATTAGAAATATACATTGGATTTCCTAATGGTTGTGGTTGGTCAAAAAGAACTCTTGTTGCATATTTTTTATAACATTGACTACTTAAAACATCTATTTTCCACAAAAATAGATAGAGTCATACAAGATTCTAAAATCATAAACTTGAAAACTTGAATTTAAGAAACCAACTTCTATATAATTAGTTCCCATTTTTGTTTTAACAAAAACACTATTGCCTGTTATTGTGTTACATAATGTAAGTATTGACCTATTGTCAATGTTTTTTACTTTTACAAATTCGCCTGTGGTTTGAAGGCTACGTGCATACCTTTCTGAACTTGCGTTGATTCCTTGCATTTGTGCATAACTTATAGTACTCACAAATAACAAGATTAAGAAAATCAACAGATAATAATTCTTTCTCATAATTGAATATCATTTAAGTTTATAATAAAATTTATCAGCCACAGAGATATAAAACATTTTAATACCAAACAAGGAATAAAATATTTTTCTGCAAAAAAAACAGCCTTTTTTTCTTTCTCCTCCCTTATATAAAAAAAACAAGTTGTAATATTTTGGAAAAATTATTTTCTTCAACTATTGATTGATAGCAAGCAATAATATAGATTATTAATGCGTTATATGTGCGAGTAAAAAAATAAAATAGAAAAATAAATATGGAATTAAAAACTCAAAAAGATAAAGTATCCTATATACTTGGGGAGGATATTGGCAAGAGTATAGTATCACAAGGCTATGATTTGAATATAGATGTATTTGTGGAGACTATTAAGCAAGCAGCAACAGGCAAATTAGAAAACTCTATGACCGAGCAAGAAAAAAACACTGTGATGCAAGCATGGCAAATGGAAATGGATGCTAAAAAGCAAAAAATAGCAATGGAGCAAAGCAGTAAACACAGAAAAGAAGGCGAAACATTCTTGCAAAATAATAGAAAAAATGAGAATGTAATAGAAACTCCTTCCGGTTTACAATATACTATTATAACTGAGGGTAAAGGAGAAAAGCCAAAATCAAGCGATAAAGTAAGAGTACATTATCACGGCACTTTGCTTAACGGAAACGTTTTTGACTCCTCAGTACAAAGAGGAGAGAGTATTGTTTTCCCCTTAAATCAAGTTATTGCAGGATGGACAGAAGGAGTGCAGTTGATGAATGTTGGAAGCAAATATCGTTTCTTTATTCCTGCCGATTTGGCTTACGGTAACCAACCAGTAGGAAGCATTCCATCCGGTTCAACACTTATCTTTGAAGTTGAGTTATTGGGTATAGAAAAATAATAAATGTGTTTTCATAAAGATACAATGTAAAAAAAAGTATCTCAAAAACTTGCTTTTCCTTGTAAAAAAAGCAAGTTTTTTTATAAAAAAAGAGGCTGTATTATAAAAATAATACAGCCTCTTTACTTTTAATTAGTTTTAGATTAAGCTTCTATATTCTTTATAACGTCAAGCACTGAACCATCTCTATTCATAACCACGCCTACAACCTTATCTCCGAAAGGCAAAGGAGCAGGTGTGCCTATTATACTCTTAGCCTTTGCAGCCAAGTCGTGAATATCAACAATGTTAAGTCCCGCATTTTTCAATCTTTCTGCTATCTCCGGACGACGAGGATTGACTGCAATACCATACTCGGTAACAATAACATCAACGCTTGAACCCGGAGTAATCAAAGTAGTTACCTCATCTACAACACAAGGTATTCTACCTCTCAACAAAGGACAAACAATAATAGAAAGCGCCGAATCCTCCGCAGTATCTTGGTGTCCGCCTATTGCTCCACGTATAATGCCGTCAGAACCAACCAAAACATTTACATTGAAATTGACATCAACCTCTAAAGCAGAAAGAATTACCATATCCAAATAGTGAGTTGCACTACCCTTTTCATCTGCTGAAGCGTATTCATTGGCAGAGGCTTCTTTATGCATTTCGTGGTCTCTTATAGACTCAGCGGCAACTTTGTCAAAAGATTGTACATCTATAAGTTTTTCTATCAATCCCTCTTCAAACATTTTAACCATATGAGCAGTAATACCTCCAAGAGCGTATGAGGCCTTAATTCCTCTTTCTATCATACTTTCTCTTATGTACTTAACTGCAGCCAAAGAGGCTCCACCAGACCCTGTCTGAATAGAGAAACCATCTTTGAAATAACCTCCGTTGATAATAACCTTTGCTGCTTGTTTTGCAAGAAGTATGTCTCTTGGATTTTTGGTATCACGTATTGCCCCCGAGGCTATCTTGGAAGAATCGCCGACACTTTCAACCTCAACAACATAATCAACATAACTTTCCGAAATAGAGGCAGGAGTATTAGGGTAAGCAACAAGGTCATCTGTAAGAATCACTACTTTATCTGCGTTCTGAGCATCTGGAATAGCATAACCCAAAGAACCGCAAATACTTTTAGCATTTTCACTTCTTGAAAAACCACAAGCATTGCCCAAAGGGTCAGAAGAAGAGGCGCCTATAAAAGCAACATTTATATGCTCATCGCCATTGACAATAGCCGAACCTCTTCCTCCATGTGAGCGGAAAACAACAGGCTCTTTCATCAGACCACGAGAAATAGCATCTGCCAATTTTCCTCTAAGACCTGAGGTAGAAATACTTGTAATAACACCATTTTTAATATGCTCTATCAAAGGCTCGTGTACATCTTGCAAAGAGGAAGCCGCCAAACGAAGATTTTTGAATCCCATTTGAGCCAACTTATCCACAACCATATTTACCACTTTGTCTCCACCACGAAAATGATGGTGAAAACTTATAGTCATTCCATTTTCTAAGCCACTATTCTTTATAGCCTCTTCTAAGGTTACCAATTTGTCAGATTGTTTTTGATAATCTTTTCTAAAAGTAGTAACCTTTGCCTCAGCTTCCTTATATACTGGTTTGCCCATTTTGGAAGCAAGGGCTTCTATATCTGATTTTCTTTCTTTCAATGTACTCATTATAAGTCCTCCTTTGTAATTACACCTGCTGCCAAAGCCAACTCTATTGTATGCTCTGCTCTTGTAACAACAGGTTTGTCAACCATCTTACCATTAACAGCAATAACACCCGAACCCTTTGCAGCAGCCTCTTTTATTGCCGCTACTATGGTTTTGGCTTTTTCTATCTCTTTTTCTGTTGGAGTAAACACCTCGTTGATTATCTCTATTTGACGAGGGTTGATAATACTCTTTCCATCAAAGCCCAAACGTTTGATAAGCTCTACTTCTTTGCGGAAAGTTTCCATATCGTTAAGATTGGAATAAACCGTATCCAAAGCATAAATACCTGCCGCTCTTGCTGCTACAACAATAGTTTCTCTTGCCAAAAGAAGCTCATCACCAGAAGGAGTTCTTTGGGTCTTAAGATTTGCACAATAGTCCTCTGCTCCCAAGGCTATACCCATCATACGTTTGGAAGCGGTTGCTATGGCGTATGCGTTTATTATACCTTTTGTGCTTTCTATGGCAGCCATTATCTGAGTTCTACCCAAGCACCCAAGCTCTTTTTCTACTTTTTCTATTTCAGCCTCAAGTTCTTGTACCTCTTCAGCTGTCTCAGTCTTTGGCATACGAATAACGTCCACACCGGCTTTTACCACGGCTTCAACGTCTTTTTTTCCGTATGGAGTATTTAATGGATTAACTCTGACAACCATCTCTGTATTGCCATAGTCTATGGTTTTTAATGCATTGTGAACCAAAAGTCTTGCAGCATCTTTTTCTGCCATTGTTACCGAGTCCTCCAAATCAAGCATAATTGAGTCTGGACCATAAATAAAAGCGTCTGACATCATAGCAGGATTATTACCCGGAACAAACATCATTGTTCTTCTTAACCTTTGCATAATTATTTAATTTTTAGCGGTTTTTTAACCTCTTTGTTCTTTTTTAATGATTATTTTTATAAAAAAACTCTAAAATTTAGGCCTGCCAAACATCTTTGCCAGTAGCTCTAACAACTGCCGCTGTAACTCGAGCGCGTATTGTACAATCCAAAGCACCTTTATCGGTTGCTGTGATGATAGCGTTGTTAACATTCAACCCTTTAAGAGTTTCTTTTATAACACTTTTTATTTGCTCACCAAACTGATAAGCAACAGTGCTATCAAGATTTATCTCCAAGCCTTCTTTTTCACTTGGTTCAATCTTAATCATTATATCGCCGGATTCTAACGTACCGGCAAACGCTTGTTTCATATCCATGATTTTTTCTATTTTGTTTAGCGTTAATTTTATTCTTCACTAAGATAGGTAGCAAAATTACTTTGTTTTTTTTGTATAGCAAAATATTTTAAAATAATTTGCCAAAAGTTACAGGCACAGCCTGTCTTATAAGAGCAAAGCCACACCCACAGGGTGTCTTACAAGGCAAAGCCATTAAAAGAACACGTACGCTTATGCATCTATAAAAAAACCTGAGGCTTCGCTTAAGTGTCTATGCTAACTTATAACAACCTATGCTAACCTATCAAAAGTAAAGGCTATGCCCTTATAAAACACCCTATGGGTGTACCCTGTGGGTGTAACCTATAAAAACCTATAAAAAAAGTGGTAAAAAAATTTTTTCGGGAAATCGCGTAAATACCCATTTAAAAGCAAAAAACAGGGGGGCTACTGCTGATTATCAATCACTTAACCTTTTTTAAGGGTCAAAATCGGGCTTTTTTCCTCATTTTCAGAGTTTTCGAGAGGTTTTTCGAAGAAAAATTTTTCGAAATTGGGATTTTGCAAAAATGAATCTTCGTTTCATTTCGACGAATCTTCGTTTCGATAAAATGAAACGAAGATTCGTTTTTATTGATTATCAAGTAGTTATAAGACTAAAAATCGTTAATTTTGTGGTAGGTATCTTTTTCTCTTACAAAGTTACGAACATTTTTTGACCTGACCAAACGCGTGCACAATTTTTATTTGTAACTTATTGATTTCCAGTAAACCGTTTTTTTGTTTTTTCTTTTGTTGTTTCTTTTTCGTTTTTTTGTTTTTTTTATAGGTTAGCATGGGTTACAGCCTGAGGCTGTTCTATACGGGCAGAGCCATTAAAATAAGCCTGAAGCTAAAGGTTTGCGTCTTATAAAACAGGCGGTGCCTGTACCCATAGGGTGTTTTATAAGACGCTTAAGCGTATGTGTTTTTTTTTAACGGCTGTGCCCCATCTCAACTTATGCTAACCTATAACAACCTATGCAAAAAAAAGTAAGGGTTTTGCCATATAAAACACCCCGCGGGTGTTTTTTTTTGCTACTTTATACAATAAATAAATAAAAAATAAGTTACTTATATTATTTAAATAATGTATAACAAAATATATAAAAAATCTATTACGTAATATGGCAGATTTTAGAAAAGAAAGCGATTTAATAGGCGAACTTAATGTGCCTGTAGATGCATTGTATGGAGTACAATCTCTTAGAGGATTCAACAATTTTAAAATTTCTGGTGTTCCTATGAATGCCTATCCTAATTTTATTAAAGGTTTTGCTATCACCAAACACGGAGCAGCAATAGCAAATCACGCACAAGGCAAATTGACTGATGAGCAATTTAAGGCTATGGTTCAGGCTTGCGAAGAAATGAAAGAAGGCAAACTTGACCAATACTTCCTTAGCGATATGATACAAGGTGGAGCAGGTACAACGGTTAATATGAATGCCAATGAAGTTATTGCTAACCGTGCATTGCAAATAATGGGACACAAACCAGGAGAGTATAAATATTGTTCACCTAACGACCATTCTAACGCTTCTCAATCTACTAATGATGCTTATCCAACAGGTTTCCACTTTGGTTTATATTTGGAGACTGAGAAATTGATAAAAGCAATCAACGATTGTGCTGCTTCTTTGGAAAAGAAAGCTGATGAGTTCAAAAACATCGTTAAGATGGGTAGAACTCAGTTGCAAGACGGTGTTCCTATGACTTTGGGACAAAGTTTTGGAGCATTTGCAACTATGATGAGAAAAGCTGCAAAAGATGTAGAGGCTGTAAGAAAACATTTGCTTGAGGTTAATATGGGTGCCACTGCAATAGGTACAGGAATTTGTGCAGAGCCGGGCTATTCAGAATTATGTATTAAGGCTCTTAGAGATATCACTGGTTGGGATGTTACTTTGGCTGAAAACTTAATAGAGGCTACTCCAGATACTTCTGCTTTGGTTGGTTTGTCCAGCGAATTGAAACGTACTGCTCTTAGAGCAATAAAAATATGCAACGACTTGCGTTTGATGGGTAGCGGTCCAAGATGTGGTTTGGCAGAAATACATTTGCCAGAAATGCAACCAGGTTCTTCTATTATGCCAGGCAAAGTTAACCCTGTTATACCAGAGGTTATGAACCAACTTTGCTACAAAGTAATAGGTAATGACACCGCCGTTATGTTGGCAAGTGAGAACGCACAATTGGAACTTAACGTTATGGAACCAGTTGCTGTTTATTGCTTGTTTGAGTCTATCAACTTGTTGACAAATGGTTTTGATACTCTTAGAACTCTTTGTATAGACGGCATAGAGGCAGATGAGGAAAATTGCAGAAACTTTATTGCTAAGGCTATAGGTACTGTTACCGCTTTGAACCCTTATATTGGTTACAAAAATTCTACAAGAATTGCTAAAATAGCAAAGAAAACAGGTAAAGGTGTTTATGAAATAGCATTGGAAAACAATATTCTTTCAAAAGAAGATTTGGATACTATCTTCGCCCCTGAGAATATGATAAAACCTGTAAATCTTCCTATTAAAGCTGACCAAGATAAAATAATGGAAAAATTGGAAGGCATACTTGCTAAACTTTAATTTTATTCATAAGTTTTAATTTTTTAATAGTTAATTAATCATCATGTCGGGTTCTTTAAAGTAGTTTATTCTTCTTTAAAGAACCTTTTTTTTAATAGTAATGGTATAACAAAAGTATGCTTTCAATACTCATACCCATATATAATTATGATGCAAAAAGTCTTGCCGAAAGTTTGTTGCAACAATGCGAAAATTTGCCAACAAAATATGAGATTATCCTTGCCGATGATTGCTCTACAAACCAAGAAATAAGCAGGAGTAATAAAGATTTTTTTTTAACAACGGGCATCAATTATATAGAGATTAAACATAATATAGGACGTTCCAAAATCAGGAATCTTCTTGCAAAAAAAGCAAAAGGAGATTTTCTTTTGTTTTTGGATTGCGATAGCGGTATAGTAAAAAAAGATTTTCTTTATAAATATTTGCAATTTGGTCAAAATTATGATGTTGTTTGCGGAGGGACAATATATTGCAATAAGAAGCAGCGTATTGACAAAGAAAAATTATTGCATTGGACCTGTGGTAAACAAAAAGAAGAAGGTAAAAAACACTTTACAACAAATAATTTTCTAATAAAAAAAGAGGCTTTTGAAAAAATACAGTTTAATGAAAAAATCAAAGGCTATGGACATGAGGATACTCTTTTGGGGGAAGAGTTAAAACAAAATGATTACAAAATTTGTTATATAGACAACCCGGTAGAGCATTTGGGATTGAAAGACACTGATAAATTTATTTTGGACACCATCAGTGCTTCAAAAAATCTTGCTTTACTATATAAACAAGAATTGTACAGACCTTTTTTGGAAAATGTTACTTTGGTTAAAGCCTATAAAAGATTAGAAAAATTGCATTGCACAAAAATCTTTTCTCTTTGTTTTGCTATGATAAAACAAATAATTATTCTAAATCTACACAGCAATCACCCCAATATCAAATGTTTGGATATGTTGAAATTATATACTTTTATCAAACAATATAAAGAAAACAATTTACAATAAATAAAACAATAAGTATTTTACTTTAACGTTATTAGGGTAAAATTTTACACTTTTCTTTTATCATGCAAAATCAACACAAAACAGGTTTGATGTTCCTTATTGGTATATTGACAGGAATGGTGTTGATTTTGCTTTTTATAGTTTTTAAAGGAAATAATATAACAGTTCTTTCTACAAACAAAGAAAGCAAACAAAAATATTCAAAACAATCAAATACCAAAGTCAAAGAAACAGACAGTAAAATAAAAACTTCAAAAGTCTATTTTCGTAAAGGCAAACAAAATCAATACACTTCTCCGCCCTATAACGAAAAAGTCAATACGACTGAAAAACAACACAACAAAACTTTTGAGAAGAAAACTTTTATTATTGACCTCAACACTGCTGATACTTTGGATTTGCAGTTGATAAAAGGTGTAGGAAAAGTTTTTGCAAAAAGAATATACAACTATGGCAAAAGACTCGGAGGTTATTATAGCAAAGAACAACTAAAAGAAGTAAAAGGAATAAATGACACTATTTTTGAAAAAATCTCTCCGCAAATAATTCTTAAAGATACTAATTTGAGAAAAATAGATATCAATACCGATAACATTAAAAACCTTTACTATCACCCTTATATAGATTATTATTTAGCAAAGGCAATAATAGAATTTAGGAAACAATATGGCAATTTCTCTACTATAGAAGAGATTAGAAAAGTTCATATTATGGACGAAAAGACATTTCAAAAACTCGCTCCATATATAGAAGTAAAATCAATAAAACAATAAGTAATTTTTCTTTACTCTTACCTACTCTAACAAGAAAAATACTTGCAAATATGGTTGTGCTGTTTAGTGGTGTATAAAAAAATTAAAACTGTAGACTTTGTTTTACTTCTTTATCGGTTAGCAAATAATCTTCCAATGTCGGTTTGGCAATAAATGAGTATTTTTGCATAGCCTTTTCTATTATTTTTGGAATATCAAGGAAAGATATTTCTTTTTTCAAAAACTTTTCTACTGCTATTTCGTTAGCAGCATTCATTATGCAAGGCATATTGCCTCCCTTTTCTATTGCACAGAAAGCCAAATCCAAACAAGGAAAAGTCTTTCTATCTGGTTGTTCAAAGGTTAGATTTTGTAATTTAAAAAAATCAGTTTCAACAAGTGACGTTTTTAAACGAAAAGGAAAATTCAAGGCGTAAGCTATAGGCAGGTGCATATCGGGACAAGACATTTGTGCCTTTATGCTTCCGTCCTCAAACTCCACCATAGAGTGTATTATACTTTGCGGGTGAATAACAGGAATAATATTTTTTGCCTCTATGTTGAAAAGCCACTTTGCCTCTATCATTTCCAATCCCTTATTCATAAGAGTAGCACTATCTATGGTAACTTTTTTACCCATAGACCAATTAGGGTTTTTAAGTGCTTGCTCTATTGTAACCTCTTTTAATTCCGCCACTGTCTTTCCTCTAAAAATACCACCCGAAGCAGTAAGTAATATTTTTTTTATAGGGTTTTGATACTCCCCTTGCAAGCATTGAAATATAGCCGAATGTTCGCTATCTACAGGAATAATTCCTACTCTATTTCTCTCTGCCAAACGAGTTATCAACTCACCAGCCACAACCATAGTTTCCTTATTAGCTAAGGCTATGGTTTTTCCCTCCTCTATAGCAGAAATTGTTGGAGCAAGACCAGCAAAACCAACCAAAGCCGTCAAAACCAAATCTATCTCATCAAACTTTACTACATCTACTATTGATTCTTCTCCTGCAAAGACTTTTATATATGTATTTTGTAAGGCTTGTTTTACCTTGCTGTATTTGTTTTTATCTGCTATAACCACTGCATTAGGTTGAAATTCCAAAGCCTGTTTTATCAACAACTCTGCATTAGAACCAGCAGTCAAAACCTCTACTACAAACAAATCTTTGTTATTTCTAATTATATCAAGAGTTTGTCTACCTATAGAACCAGTAGAACCAAGTAAGGCTATATGTTTGGGTGTGTTTTTCATAAGAAAAAAATATTACAGCATTTCTTTAATATTATAACAAAGATTAAGAAATACTGTAAAACAAATATCTATTATTCGTATATTTCTTTTTTATATGCTTTTAGGGTATTGGACAAAAGCGAAACTATTGTCATAGGTCCCACACCTCCTGGAACAGGTGTAATGTAAGAGCATTTTTTTGCTACTTGATTAAAGTCTACATCACCAGTAACATAATACCCCTTTTCACTATTATCCTCAATTCTGTGTATACCTACGTCTATCACAACCGCACCCTCTTTTACCATATCTTCTTTGAGAAAAGCAGGTTTGCCTATGGCTGCTATAATTATATCGGCTTGAAGACAAATCTCCTTAAGGTTTTTTGTTTTGGAATGACATAGAGTAACCGTGCAATCTTTTCCTTTTCTTGACATAAGCACAGCCATAGGAGTACCAACAATATCGCTCCTACCCAAAACGACACAATTTTTACCTTCTGTCTCTATATTTGCTCTTTCCAACAATGTAACTATACCGCAAGGTGTAGCAGGCAAATAACTTGGTAAGGATAGCAACATTCTACCCGCATTGATAGGGTGAAAACCATCAACATCTTTCCTTGGGTCTATGTGTGCTATCACTTTTTTTTCGTCTATGTGTTTCGGTAGTGGCATTTGCACTATATAACCATCTACCTCTTCATCCTTATTAAGGAAATCTATGGTTTGCAAAAGTTCTTCCTCTGTTATGGTAACTGGAAATCTATACACAGAAGAAGTAAAACCGACTTCTTGGCTTTGCTTTTCTTTGCTTTTAACATAGGAAAGACTTGCTCCATCTTCACCAACCAAAACAGCAACCAAATGAGGTGGTCTAAGCCCTTTGTCCAATATATCTGCAACCTCCTTTTTTATTTCCTCCTTAATAGTGGAAGCTATTTCTTTGCCATCTATAAGAATAGGTGCTTTCTTCTCTTGCTCCATAATTTAAGACTATTGTTTTATATGTTTTATTTTATCTTCTTTTTCTAATGTTACGCATAGCAGCAAGTTTATTCATTTTACCTCCACTACTTATGCTTTGCATCATTTTTCTTGTTTGCTCAAATTGTTTCAACAATCTATTGACTTCCTCTATCTTTGTGCCACTACCTTTAGCTATTCTTTGCTTACGGGAAACATCTATAATATTAGGGTGAGTTCTTTCTTGTGGAGTCATACTGCCTATTATAGCTTCTATACTCTTAAAAGCATCGTCCTTAATGTCCACATCTTTCATCATTTTACCCACTCCTGGTATCATACCCATCAAATCTTTAAGGTTACCCATTTTTTTGATTTGCTGTATCTGAGAAAGGAAATCATTGAAATCAAAAGTATTGCTACGTATCTTTTTGGAAAGTTTTCTTGCTTCTTGTTCGTCATATTGCTCCTGAGCTTTTTCTACAAGAGAAACAATATCTCCCATACCAAGTATACGGTTAGCCATACGGTCTGGGTGAAAAACATCTAAGGCATCCAATTTTTCTCCTATGGAAATAAATTTAATGGGTTTGTTGACCACATGTCTAATAGTCAAAGCAGCACCACCGCGAGTATCTCCATCAAGTTTGGTAAGCACAACTCCATCATAGTCTAACCTGTCATAAAAAGCCTTTGCTGTATTGACAGCGTCTTGTCCCGTCATAGAATCTACGACAAAAAGAGTTTCCGTTGGCACAACGGCTTGTTTAATGTTGGCAATCTCATTCATCATTTGCTCATCCACTGCCAAACGTCCTGCTGTATCTATTATTACTGCATCTATTCCCTCTTGTTTGGCTTGTTTTATACCCTTTTGAGCCAAATCCACAGGGTTGTTATTTCCCTCTTCTGTAAAAACCGATACGTTTATTTGTTCGCAAAGGACTTGCAATTGATTGATAGCAGCAGGCCTATAAACATCTGCTGCTATAACCAATACCTTTTTATTCTTTTTCTTTTTTAAATAAGAGGCTAATTTAGCAGAAAAAGTTGTTTTACCACTACCTTGCAAACCTGCTATAAGAATAATTGAAGGTTTGGCTTTTAGGTTGATTTCTTCGGTGCTTTCTCCCATTAAGGTAACTAATTCATCATGCACCATTTTTACCATCATCTGTCCCGGGTCTATGTTGGTAAGGACATTTTGACCAAGTGCTTTTTGCTTAACTTTGTCGCAAAATTCTTTTGCTATGGAATAACTTACATCTGCATCTATTAGTGCTTTGCGCACCTCCTTCATACTCTCAGAGATATTTATCTCTGTGATTTTACCCTTGCCTTTTATGATTTTAAAGGCTCTATCAAGTTTTTCGGATAGATTTTCAAACATTGTTTCTGCTCTTATTTTCTTCTGATTTCAAAGTGCAAAGTTATAAAATTTTTTGATAACAATGTTTACAAAAGCCTCCAAAGGTAACAAAAGAAAAAATATATTTTTTAAAACTTAAAATGATTTGATAAAAAAATTCAGTGCCAATTCATAACTCTCTAACCCAAAACCCATAATACATCCTCTGCACACAGGGGTAAGTAAAGAGGTGTGTCTAAATCCTTCTCTTGCCGAAATATTTGATATATGCACTTCAACAACATTAGTATTTATAGCCAAAATAGCATCTCTTATAACTACAGAGGTGTGTGTGTAACCTCCAGCATTGAGAATAATTCCATCTGCCTTATTGTTTTGCAAAGCATTAACCAATTCTCCCTCTATATTGGACTGAAAATAACATATCTCTACTTTTGGGTATTTTGCTCGCAATTCCTTTAAGTATTCTTCAAAAGATTTCTGTCCATAAATCTCTTTTTCCCTATTTCCCAATAGGTTGAGATTTGCTCCGTTTATAATAAGTATCTTATTCATCTTCCAAATCTTGTCTGTACATATCTATATGTATAATTCTTTTTTGTCTATCCAAAACAAACAGTTCCGGGACTTTCCAAAGCAAAGTTTTAATAATTTTTTCATTATCAAAAGAATAAGCATTTAACCATTGCTTTGGCATTTTCTTTACTTGCTTTTGCCAAGTTAAAAAATCTATATCCGGCGGTATAGTTATAATAACAAGTGAGGAGTCTTTAATTGCTCTGTTTAGTTGCTTATTTTTTTTCAGAAGTTTTATTTCCTTATGACAATGTTCGCAATATGGGTCATAGAAAAACAAATATATACTATCGACTTTTAAAGAATAAAGATTTTGCTTGGCATTACTGTCAGATGTGGTTACAAAATCAAAATCGCAAATAAAAGTATTGTAACGTTGATTATTGTATTTATCAAACAAAACCTCATCATTCTGCCCATAACAATAGCATACAAAGAGTAAGCAACAAACTACAAGGGGAAAAAAACTTTTCATAATTTTTCAAAAATATATCTACAAGAAAAGTTTGACCGAAAAACGACAAAACCATATTTCAGCCAAACTTTTCTTTTCAACACTATTCTATATTTAGAATATCTCTTTTTTGAGGAATAAACACATCCTTAAAGCCATTTGATTTAAGTGTTTTTGCAAACTTATCTTGTGTCTGTGCCTCACCATGTACCACAATAATTTTTTTTGTTCTTTCTCTGTCCAAATGGTCAATAAAGCGTAACAACTCATTGCAATCGGCATGAGCAGAATAGGATTCCAATTTTCTAATATCGGCTTTTACTTTGTGAGGAATACCAAAAATAGAAATATTCTTATCTCCTCTAAGAATACGATGACCAAGTGTTGTAGGTGAGCAATAACCTACACCAAGTATTGTAGTAGAACGTTTTTCTATATTGTTGGCTATATGGTGCTTAACTCTACCTGCCTCCATCATACCAGAGGCTGAAATAATAATACATGGTTCCATAGAAAAGTTTAACATCTTGCTTTCTTTCGAGGATTGTATGTATCTTAATTTATCAAAACCAAATGGGTCGGGGTCTTGACGCATAAACTCTATCATTTCGCTATTAAAACACTCTGTATGAAGTTTAAAAATATTTGTTGCATTCACACTCAAAGGGCTATCCACATAAACATCTATGTTTGGCAACCTATCTTCTTCCCAAAGTTTGTTAAGCGCAAATATTATCTCTTGAGCTCTACCTACTGCAAAAGAAGGAATTATAAGTTTGCCTCGTTTTTGAACACAAGTATATTTTACAACATCCAACAAATCATCATCGCTCTGAGTTACTGCTTTGTGCTGTCTATCCCCGTATGTGGATTCCATAATAACATAATCGGCTTGAGGAAAACGCTGAGGTGCTTTAAGTATTCTGCCTTCATATCTGCCTATATCTCCTGTAAAGGCTACACTAATAGGTTTTTCTCTGTCTTTAGAATAAAGTTTAATATTACAAGTTGCGCTACCTAATATATGCCCATTGTCCGTAAACATAAGGGAAAAATCTCCAAACCTTATTTCTCTATCATATGGTATGCTGACAAAACATTGCATACTCAAACGAGCATCCTCTTCCGTATATATAGGTTCTATTGTAGGCAAGCCCTGTTTTTCTCTTTTTTTGTTAAAGGTTATGGTATCCAACTCTTGTATTCTACCCGAGTCAGGCAACATTATAGCACACAAATCCCTTGTGGCTGGAGTACAAAGCACCGTGCCTTTAAACCCTTTCTTTATTATATAAGGTATAAGCCCTGAGTGGTCAATATGTGCATGGGAAAGAATCAAATAATCTATTTCCTTTGGTTCAAAACCTAAGTCCATATTATCATTATAAGTTTCCAAGCCCTTGCCTTGATACATACCGCAATCCAAAAGTATTTTTGTGCCAATATCGGTTGTTATCAAATGTTTGCTACCTGTTACTTCTCTTGTAGCACCCAAAAATTGTATGGTCATAATATTCTCAGTTTTTTTATGTTATGCAAAGTTATATTTTTTTTATAAAATTTGTATTTTTGCAAGCCAAAAAAGAGTCAAGCAAAATGATAAAGTATAATCTTTTTCTATTATTTATATGTTTGTTATTTGCGGGTTGCAAAAAAA
>CAZVEO010000001.1:0-4557 GCA_964626385.1 uncultured Bacteroidaceae bacterium | reverse complement strand
GGAAAAAGTATTCGTTAACTATAATACCAAGACAGAAAACTTAGAAGTCAAAACCACAAAGAAATAAATGGCAAGAAAAAAGAAAATAACTGCAAAACGAATCTTTTTGATTCTATCACTGCTATTGGTCTTTACTGTAGGAGGAATTATTGCTTTTACTTACGCAATGGACTATTATAAAAAATACTATGCTTGCCCCACACTTGGCATAGATTATAACAAATATCCTGTTATGGGAATAGATATTTCCTCTCATCAAGGAGATATAGATTGGAAGGTTTTGAGTGATAATCATATAAGTTTTGTTTTTATTAAAGCTACAGAAGGAGGGGATTTTGTAGATAAACGTTTTACTAAAAATCAAAAAAAAGCCAAAGAAAGCAATATTGTAATGGGTGCATATTTGTTTTATAAGTTTAACAGAACGGGAGAAGAACAGGCAAAAAATTTTATAAACAATGTAAAACTTTCTGATAATGATTTGCCTCCTGTGGTTGATTTTGAACTTTCTTATGGCAATCGTTTTACTCGTTTATCACATGATAAAATACAAAATCAATTGCTTAGATGTCTTTTTGAATTGGAAAAACATTACAAGTGTAAACCTATAATTTATACCAATGTAGATACTTATAACAAGTATATAAAAGGGAGTTTTGACGAATATCCTCTTTGGCTTTGCAAACTATGTACAGAACCTAAAATGAAAACATGGACTTTTTGGCAATACACTCATTCTGGTGTTATTCCAGGTATAGCGGGCAATGTGGATATGAATATTTTCAACGGAACTTATACTGATTTTGTCAATTATATCTACAATAGCAGAAAACATAAATAAAACTATAAACAACAATGCAAGTACTACTTATAGATGATATTCACCCTATTTTGATAGAGATGCTAAAAAGTGAAAACATTTCTATTGCCTATCACCCAGAATATAATAGAGAAGATATTATCAAAAACATTTATCTTTACGATGGAATCATAGTGAGAAGCAAGATAAAAATAGACAAACAAATAATAGATTTAGGGTCAAAACTTAAATTTATTGCAAGAAGCGGAGCAGGAATGGATAGTATTGATGTAGAATATGCTCAACAAAAAAATATTATTTGCATCAACTCTCCTGAAGGCAATAGAGATGCAGTAGGAGAACATACTTTGGGGCTTTTACTTGCGTTGTTTGATAAGATAACTTTGAGCGACAAAGAAGTACGTCAAGGACTTTGGCTTAGAGAGGAAAACAGAGGCTTAGAAGTAAAGGGAAAAACCATAGGTATTATAGGTTATGGCAATATGGGTAAAGAGTTTGCAAAAAGACTATCAGGATTTGAGTGTAAAGTCTTGGCTTATGATAAATACAAAAAAGACTATTCCGACCAATACGCAAAGCAAAGCACTTTGGAAGAATTGAAAAAAGAATGCGATGTTTTGTCCTTGCATGTGCCTTTGACAGAGGAAACAAAATATATGGTTGATAAGGCGTTTATAAATAGTTTTCTAAAACCTTTCTTTTTGCTAAATACATCAAGGGGTAAAGTGGTAAAACTTTCTGATTTGACTTTTGCCTTAGAAAATAACAAAGTACTCGGAGCAGGTTTGGATGTTTTGGAATATGAAAACTTTTCCAATGAAATGTCCTTTGACAACAAAGCAAAAGAAGAGTTAAGCAAATTGTTTGCTATGGAAAACACAGTTCTTACTCCTCATGTGGCAGGCTGGACAAAAGAGTCTTACTACAAACTTTCCTATTTTCTTGCAAAAAATATTATTTCTTGTATAAAAAGTTTGTAGGACTATTGTTTTATAAAAGCATCTATAAGTTGTAAGATTTTTGCTTGCAACTCCTCTTGAGTATGAGTAAAATTGCGCATACAAAACCTTGATTCTTTCTCGCATATCAAACATTTACGTGGAGCTTGTTCCACCTCTTGTCTTGTGATAGGAATTCCCCCCTTACTTATTACATCTATATCAAATAGCCTACCCAACAAATGCTTTTGCTCTATTTGGCAAACCTCTTTTTTTATTTCCAAAGCCTCGCCCTGCACTATGTAATAAGCCTCAAAACCCGTTTCCAAATCTTTTTCTTCCTTATAAATAATACGTTGCTCAAAAGTAGAATCTATAACTTTTATTGCTGCACGGGCAACTATAAGAGAATTTTTATTTCTCTTCTCCTTTCCCGGCATAACAACAGTAAGACAAATCAAAACTTTGTCTTTATATTTTTGCAAAAGCTTCCTTTGATTTTCAACTCTTGCTTCTCTACTTTTAAGCAACTGCTCCAAAGTTATATTCATGATTTAAGCCAAAACTATTTTAACGAAACCATATACACCACTTTCCTACACTTGCAAAGTTACATAAAAAAATTGTACTTTTGCAATCTATGAAATATGATATTGATTTAAGCGAATACAATACTTTTGGTTTGCATTGCGTAGCCAAAAATTTTCTTACTATTGTAAATAATGAAGATTTGCAGGAGTTGGCGAACTTGTACCAAAACAAAGAAGTTTTTATTTTAGGTACTGGGGCAAACACTATTTTTTCAGAAAAAAAGTGCGACAAAATTGTAGCAAAAGTAGAAAACCTTGGTAAAAAAATAGTGGAAGAAAGCAACGAATATATTCTTGTAGAGGTTGCCGCAGGAGAAAATTGGGACAATTTTGTAAGTTGGGCTACTCTGCAAGACTATTCAGGTTTGGAAAATTTGGCAGGCATCCCCTCAAGCGTAGGAGCCACTCCTATACAAAACATTGGAGCCTATGGTATGGAGGTAAAGAATATAATAGATTATGTTATATGCTTTGATTTAAAACAAAAGCAATGGAGAAGCTTGACAAAACAGGAGTGTAAATTTGGTTATAGAGACTCAGTTTTTAAACATGGGGAGAAAAATCTTTTAATTTGGAAAGTAGGTTTTCGCTTAAATAAAAACTTTTGTCCAAACATTGATTACAAAGATATAAAAAACAAAATAGAGGCAGAGCAAATTAACAACTTAACACCACAAATAATAGCACAAACAATAAGACAGATACGAGGTAGCAAACTACCGGATTATAAGATTTTGGGCAATGTAGGTTCTTTTTTTAAAAATCCTATAATTAGTTTGGAGCAGTACTTAGATTTGAAAAAATCGTTTCCTAACATTGTAGCCTTTGACGAAGTCTATAAGAAAAAAATATCTGCCGCTTGGCTTATAGAACAATGCGGATATAAGGGCAAAAAAATAGGTAATGTAGGTATGCATTCCACTCAAGCCTTGGTTATGGTCAATTATGGTGATGCAAAGGGAAAAGAAGTAATTAAGTTGGCTAATGAAATAAAAGAAAGTATAAAACAAAGATTTCAAATAAATTTGGAAATAGAAGCAAACATTATATAAAAGAAGATTATGACAGATGCAGAAAAATTTTGGCAAGAATTTGACAAGGTAAGGGATACTCTTATGGATATAGATTCCTTAGAGGAAAACGAGGCAGAAAAAGTTTTGTTAGATTTTGATAAACAATTGAAAAAATATTGTGAAGGATTGGATTTTATTTTGGGTGATTTAACTCCTAAGGGTAGAACTCTTACCATAACGGCCAACGGAGAAGTTGAATATTTTCCCTTTGTAGAGGAACTCTTGGATAATGCTCCAGAGTTTAATCTTTGGAAGTTAGAGGGTTTTCTACAACCAGAAGGCAAACATGTTAGTATGAAATATGGTGGTTATTCTTTGAGAAGTTGGGAGATGTTTTTTGTGCCTTTGGAAAATGAAGAAGAACAAACAGAGATGGGAATAAGAATAGGAGTAAAAAAAATGATAGATAAGGACGATTTCAAAATATGTGCTTATTTGTTAATAGAAAAAATGATAGGAGAATATTACGCAAGTACGTTGATAAAATATTTTGATTTGGTCGCTCTGCCCGTTAATTATGAAGAGGAAAACTTTCTACCCTTGGACAATTTACCCGATTATATTGCTTGGTTTTTGCAGAATAGAAAACAATAAAAACATCTTTAATTAACACTAACTCGGTGTAACAAAGAATAAATAACGGCTATGCCTGTAACCTATAAAGTTAACGGCTTTGCCCTTATAGGACAGGCTGTGCCTGTAACCTATCAAAAAAATAACGGCTATGCCCATATAAAACACCCTGTGGGTGCAGGCTGCGCCTGTAACCTATCAAAAAAAGCCCTCAAAAAAAAATTTCGGGAAATCGCGTAAATACCCATTTAAAAGCAAAAAATAAGAGTGCTACTATTGATTATCAGACACTTAACCTTTTTCGAAGGGTCAAAAATTGGCATTTTTCTTGAAAATCAGCGATTTCGAGAGGTTTTTTGAAGAAAAATTTTTACAAATCGGGATTTTACAAAAATGAATCTTCGTTTTATTTCGACGAATCTTCGTTTCGATTTCTCGAAACGAAGATTCGTTATTATTGATTATCAAATAGTTACAATGGTAAAAAATGGGAATTTTGTTGTAGGGGTATTTTTCTCTTACAAAGTTACGAACATTTTTTGACCTGACCAAACGCGTGCACA